>NZ_JBMQUD010000099.1:0-11102 GCF_057359045.1 Adhaeribacter sp. | reverse complement strand
ATTTCGCTCAGCGAAGAGCATAAAGATAAACTGCTGCCTGGTTATACGCACCTACAAATTGCCATGCCATCGTCGTTTGGTTTGTGGTTTGGCGCTTACGCCGAGAGTTTGGTAGATGATCTGCTTTTGCTGCAGGCGGCTTATAAAATCAGCAATAAAAACCCGCTGGGTTCGGCGGCGGGCTACGGTTCTTCTTTCCCGCTTAATCGCCAAATGACTACCGATTTATTGGGGTTTGATGCATTAAATTACAATGTGGTGTACGCCCAAATGGGCCGCGGCAAAACCGAACGGAACGTGAGCAGCGCTTTGGCTTCGGTGGCCGGAACTTTGGCGAAATTAGCGATGGATGCCTGCTTGTACATGAACCAGAACTTTGGCTTTATATCCTTGCCCGAAGAACTAACCACCGGTTCCAGCATTATGCCGCACAAAAAGAACCCCGATGTGTTTGAAATTATCCGGGGCAAATGCAATAAATTACAAGCCTTACCCAACGAAATTGCCTTAATAATTGGCAACTTACCCTCGGGCTATCACCGCGACCTACAAGTGGTAAAAGAAAGCTTTTTGCCGGCCTTCCGGGAACTGCAAAGCTGCCTGGGCATGATGACGTACATGCTAAAGAATGTTATTGTAAAAGATAATATATTAAAAGACGAGAAGTACAGCTACTTGTTTAGCGTGGAAGTAGTAAATAATGAAGTGCTGCAGGGTGTACCTTTCCGGGAAGCTTATAAAAAAGTAGGCGGCGCCATTGCCGATGGCTCATTTGTGGCTCCGGCTACCGTAAACCACACCCACGAAGGCAGCATTGGCAACCTGCATAACGATAATATTAAAGTCTTAATGGAAGAGGTGCTAACCGGTTTTAATTTCCGGCAGGTAACCGAAGCCATAAACGAATTGGTAGCCGGTTAACGGCTACCTTTTTTCATTTTACACCAGGTTTTATCGCTTCTCTTTTATCCTTCTATCCAAAAGCACCTTCTACTATAAACTTTTCTCTTTTTCATCAACTGCATTAATATCCCATTCCTGGTAAAATTGGTACAGGTAAGAAAGCATATATTCGTGCCGTTCTTCGGCCAGTTGCCGACCGGTTGTAGTATTCATGCGATCTTTTAATAAGAGCAGCTTTTCATAGAAGTGGTTAATAGTCGGGCCATTGTTGTTTTTATAAGCCGCAAAAGAGGCGTGATTTTCTGGTTGCATTTCGGGGTTATGCATTTCGCGGTGTTTAAAGCCACCATACGCAAAAGCCCGGGCAATGCCAATGGCTCCAATCGCATCCAAACGATCGGCGTCCTGCACTATGGCCCCTTCTAAAGTGCTCATAGGGGTTTTTACCCCGGCTCCTTTAAAAGAAATTTGGTTTATAATCTGGCAAACAGCCGCAATTACACGTTCCTCTACCTGTTGGTTCTGTAAATATTCCCGGGCTACTCTTTCGCCGGCCATTTCGTCGCCATCATAAAATTTCCAGTCGGCTACATCGTGCAGCAAAGCGCCCAACTGTACTACTACTAAATCGGCTTGCTCGTTTTTGGCCAGGTACAAAGCATTTTGCCAAACCCGGTAAATATGCCACCAATCATGCCCGGAGCCTTCGCCGGAAAATTTTTCTTTGATGTAATCGGCAGTAGTTTGTACAATATCTTCGGGATAATGCATAAAATTAAATAATGGGCGCGCGTTTAAACTCTTTTGTTTCGTCGAACAGTTTGCGGTAAGTTATGTGGGTTTTGTAAATAGTGGCCCCAATTTGCTCACATACCCGCATCATTTTGGGGTTAAAATCACCGATCCAGTTCATCACAATATCATCGTAGGGCGTATCGTCGCGGAAGTAAAATCCATTACCAGAAGCCGTGATCATGGCGGCCTCCACGCCTTTTCGTTGGTGCTCCGGGGCAATACCAAATACAATGCCGGTAGCCCGGTTAATAACGCCACGCCAACGGTAATACAAAAACTTGAGTTTACCTATTAAATCCAGCTTACCATTTACGTATTTAAATACCTGGTTCAGTTCCGGAATGGAGATAAAAAAGCCAATAGGTTCGGCTTTATAATAAGCAAACCACAACAACCGCTCATCCATAACGGGCTTCATTTTTTTTAGGATGGTTTGGGCTTGCGCCGAGCTCATTTCTTTTACCCCCGAGTGTTTGGCCCAGGCTTTATTGTATACTATCCGAAAGTCTTCGGCGTAAGGAACCATATTCTTTTTATCAATGTGCCGGAAAGTATAATCTGGATTAGAAAGAATAGCGGTTGATTTATCGAGATAGCGCGGCTCCAGCGGAATTCTGGTTTTGCGGATATAGGTATATTGTTTAAAGTAGGTTTTAAACCCATATTGCTCAAACAATTGCTGGTAATATGGAAAATTATAATTGGTGGTATAAGACGGCGGCGAAAATTCTTCTACGAGTAACCCCCACCATTTATCGCGGTCACCAAAATTTATAGGCCCATCCATAGCTTCCATGCCGCGATCCTGTAACCATTTTTTACAAGCATCAAACAAACAGTTGGCCGCTTCCTGGTTATCAATACAATCAAAAAAACCCATGCCGCCGGTGGGTTGGTCGTTTTTATTCGCCGTTTGTTCGTTTACAAAAGCGGCAACCCGCCCAATGGTTTGGTTTTGCTTGTCTTTTAGCAACCACCTAATGCAAGCGCCTTTGCGCAATAATTTATTTCTTTTGGGGTCGAAAACAGCTTCTATGTCGTCGTCGAGCGGACGAATATAGTTGGGATCGGGGTGGTAAAGCCGAACCGGGAATAATAAAAATTCTTTCTGGGTTTCTGAATTGGTAACTTCTATCAGCGTCATGTTATTGGCTGGCGTGGATTCCGGTCCGAAAATTACTTAAATAATAAATACTTCGGCAAATTATTTGCACTTGCCATAAGAACAAAGGGTTTAACCAATTTGCTTTATCTTAAAAATATTAATATATTTTATAAAAATTTTAGAATTACTTTTAAATATATAGCTTTTTATATATTTTTGTTTATCAAATATTTAACCCCACCATTATTTAAACTTTATGCTAAAAGCATTATTTTTTGCCTTGTTTCTTTTGCCACTAACCTTGTTGGCCCAAAAGCTCCCCACCGACTCTATTAATGGCCGCATTACTTTAACCGAAACGATAGCTAGTCCCGGTCTTACCCAAAAGGACCTACACGATAAAACACTGGCGTGGCTGGCAAAATTTAAAGCGCCGCAATCGGAGGTGCAACAGGAAAAAGAAGATATGATTGTATTTAAAGGCTTTAAAAAGGTTAATGTTAAAACCGAAGATGTAAATACTTCTTATCCGCTGCACTTTAACTTAACCATTACTTTTAAAGATGGTGCTTATAGCTACAAAGCCACCAATTTTTCGCCAGACGGTATCAATTACTATACCCACCAATCATTAAAACACCCCGACGAGCAAAAATATAAGAACAAAAAAGATAAAGCCACTTACGCCATTGTTTATGAAGCTTATAACAACGGTATGTTAAGTGTAGGCAAAGAGCTTAAAGCTGCTATGAAACGCCCAGCGGTAACGGTTAAGAAATAATTATTGGTAATAAAAAAGTGGGTCAGGCGTAAAATCCTGACCCGCTTTTTTTGCTATTATTTAAGCCATTAAAGCCTTGCGGGCAAATTCTACGCATTTAGCTGTTTCTTTTACCGCATCAGAATCGGCCGGAATGGGATATTCTAATTCTATTGTAGCCGGAAATTTATATTTATTTTTTTGCATTAACTGCAATACCTGCGCAATGGGGGTATCGCCTTGCCCCCAAGGCACATTGGCGCCACCGTTGGCTTTAGATTTCCGGTCTTTGGTGTGCATGCTCACAATATTTTTGTGCTTAGCCTGTAAAAACGGAATAGGCTCTAAGCCGGCGGCCACATAATGTCCCATATCAAAATTTATGGCATTGTAATCAGATTGCGCTAAAGCTTCGTCCCAGGCGGTAAAGGTTTGTTGTAAGTGGCCGTGGTAACCTACATAAACTTTATTCCGGGCAGCTATTGCCCCCAGGCGTTTGGTTTGTTCGGCGTTGCCTGGCAATTCTACAGTAGCCTGGTTAGCACCCAAAGCTTTGGCCGCCCTTAAGGCATAATCCACTTCGGCATCGGTATTTTTTGGACCTAATGCGTTGGGTTTAAAGCCGTAAATACTTACCCCGGCATCTTTATACATTTTTTTAAGCTGCTCAAATTTGGTCATGGGCACGCTGGCGCGCCAGGCCGCCATTTTGCGGGCGTATTCTTCTTGTTCGGCTTTTTGCTCGGGCGTTGCCTGCTGACCGCGCACAAAGTTGGGGGTAGCTGGTGCACCGGCAAAAGCTTCGGCAGCTGGCCCCATTAACTCAATGGCGCTGATGTTACAGTCCAGGCAATACTGCAAAACTTGTTCGGCACTGCTGGGCATACTGCGCCAGGAATAACTAATTACCCCTATTTGCACGCCCTTAAATAAGGAATTAGGTTTACCTAAATTTTTAATGTAAGCGGGTGCAGCCAGCAGGGGTTTAGCGGCTAAGGTTAGCCCGGCAACGGCCAAAGCTGCCGTTCCTAAAAATTGTCGCCGCGAAATGTCTTTATTCTCCATAAATATTAGTATAGCCTAGGGGTTTGTAAATATTCTTTGCAAAAAAGCTTTTAGAAAGTAAAATATCAATTTATTTCGGATTAATCTTTATGCAATTAAATATTTTAGCAAATATTACCGCGGTGTTTAATAACAACAAATAATTTTACACCTGGCTATTTTATAAAAATTTAGCCGGATCCAAATTTTAAGTTTTTACCCTTAAAACTTAGATCCGGCTATTATCAAATTAAGGCGATGTAGCTGGTGGATAATAAATATCTAATCAGGTCAGAATTATTCCTGGTAAGGTTCCGGAAAAGGTGCCCAGGCCTCTACCATTGAAAAGCTATAAGTGGGCGAATTAGGCGTATCAGAAAAAATTATCCGATTATCGCCGACTACCCAGCAGGGCGACACTGTTTTTTTCCCGTTCTGGTCCAACGTCACTAATATTTTCTGATGCTCTTCCGGCATTTTTTCATTTCTCTTTATCCAATTAATCATCATCTAAGTATTTATAAGTAATAAAATCCAAAATCTATTACAGGTAAATACTTAATTTTCTGAATTTTGTTAAGTTTAAAAACGTAAAAAAGCGATAAATACGTATTTGTTCGGATAAAGCTACAGCTGCTTTTTAAATTTTTCTTAGACCATCAGGCTTGGTTCATTTAAAGAATTTACACCTACTTGTTTTAATTTAATTAATCAGTAGCCTAAGGCTGCGCAGGAAATTAAAAAAGTTTTAACCAGCTAGCGCTTCACCCGCACTTTTTTCCAAAAGGTAGTTTCCGGAGTTTTTACTTCAATGGAGTACAAACCTGGGTTTAATTTGCCAATATTTATAAGGTCGGTTTGCTTTTCCTGGCCCGGTACAATTAAACTGGAATATAAAATTTTACCGGCCGTATTTTTCACAAACAAGGTACCGGTTTCGGATAGCCGTTGGTCGAAATTTAATAATATATTGCCGGTGTTTTTATCGGTGCGTAGGTTAATGCCCGACAAGGAAGAAGCTTCGTGAAAATTATATTTTTGCCCACTAGTAACAATTGGGGTTATTTTTTCGTCGGGCTGCGCATTTGTTTTATGGTTTACGGGTGCTACCTGAGCAGTTAAAATATTACCGGTGCTAAATGCCAACGCAATTAGGATAAAAAAAGAAAACCTATTCATAAAAAATCTTTAAAGTCATGCAGAATTCAGAAGGGATAATGCATATTTCGTTCCAATAAATATTAAAATGCGCCAAGGAATAAAATTAACTTTAAGCGGCGCAAAAGAGTAGACTTAAACAAACGCTAAAAAATAATTTAAACTATGGAGTACAGAAGATTTGGCCGGACCAATTGGGAAGTAAGTGAAATTGGTTACGGCATGTGGGGCCTGGCCGGCTGGACCGGTTCTGAAGCATCGGAATACGAGCGGGCCCTGGATTTATCGGTGGAGCGGGGTTGTAATTTTTATGATACGGCCTGGGGCTACGGCGAGGGAAAAAGCGAAGAAGTATTGGGTCAGTTGCAAAAAAGGCACCCCGGTAAAAGAATGTACTTAGCCACTAAAATTCCGCCTAAAAATTTTATATGGCCATCTAAATCGCATTTTACCTTGCAGGAATGTTTTCCCGCCGACCATATTAAAGAGTATACCGAGAAAAGTTTGCGCAACCTGGGTGTAGAAACCATCGACTTACAACAATTTCATGTGTGGGAAGATAGCTGGGCCAACCAAGACGAGTGGCAAAGGGCTGTAGAAGACTTAAAAAAAGAAGGCAAAATACAGGCCATGGGCGTAAGTGTAAACCGCTGGGAGCCTAATAATTGCTTGCAAACCTTAGAAACCGGTTTAATAGATGCCGTACAGGTTATTTATAATATTTTTGACCAGGCACCCGAAGATTTATTATTCCCTACCTGCGAACGGCTGGACATAGGCGTAATTGCCCGCGTTCCTTTCGACGAAGGCACGCTTACCGGTACCTTTACAAAAGAAACCACTTTCCCATCCGACGATTGGCGCAGCACCTATTTTGTACCGGAAAATTTAAATGCCAGTGTAGAACACGCCGATCGGCTGAAACCATTATTACCACCGGGTATGAACATGCCGGAGCTGGCTTTAAGATTTATTCTGGCAAATAAAACCGTGGGCACCATTATACCGGGTATGCGCAAAGTCAGAAACGTAGAAGCCAACATGGCGGTAAGCGACGGCAATGATTTACCCGAAGAGTTTTTAGTGCAACTGAAAAGCCACCGGTGGGATCGTCAGCCTACTGAATGGTCGCAATAAATATTGCTGGTATAAATAAATCCGGCTAATTATTTTAACAAAGATTAAATTTTTAAATATTATGAAAAAACTTTTATGCTATAGCCTTTTTGTATTGCTGCTTTTTGGTTGCGGCAGCGCTAAAACAGGCAGCTCCAGTAGCGAAAAAGGCTGGATTACTATTTTTGATGGCCGCACCCTAAATTGGTGGAAAGCCAGCGAAAATCCGGAAACCTTTAAAGTGCAAAATGGCTCTTTGGTGGTAGAAGGCGACCGTGCCCACTTATTTTACATTGGTCCGGTAAACAACCACAATTTCCGGAATTTTGAGTTTAAAGCGCAGGTCATGACTACTCCGGGTTCTAATTCGGGCATGTACATCCATACCGAATACCAGGAACAAGGCTGGCCCGCTAAAGGCTACGAAATACAGGTAAATAACTCCCATTCTGATTGGCGGCGCACCGGCAGCCTGTACGCCATTGAAGATGTGAAAGAGAAACTCGTAGACGATAATGTTTGGTTTACCCAGCACATAATTGTGAAAGATAAAAAAATTACGATTAAAGTAAACGACAAAACGGTAGTAGAATATACCGAGCCGGATAATGTAAAACGCGATCGCGATATGGCCGGTCGGCTACTCAGCAGCGGCACGGTTGCTATTCAGGGTCACGACCCCAAAAGTAAAGTATATTTTAAAGACATCATGATTAAGCCTTTAGATTAATTATAAGTGTAATGCCAGACTATTTAAAAGCTGCGGAGAATGTATCCGCGGCTTTTTTGCTTTTTTATTTAGTGAATTATAACATTATATAATAGTAACTTAATATTTATCAAGCTTTTAGCTCTATTAATAGGCAGGATTAAAATAAAATATTATCTTAAAAGCCCAAGCTTTTCACCTGCCCTATGCCACTGCAAATCTTAAAAGCTAAAACTTCTACTGCCCCAATACCCGAAGGACTTCCGGACCCCTATGTAATAACTGACGCCCGCATTAAAGAACCACCCACTCACCTGCGGGGAATATTACGGCACCTGGGGCCGGGGTTTGTTTTGTCGGCGGCTATTGTGGGTTCCGGCGAACTGATAGCCACTACCGCTTTGGGCGCGAAAGCCGGTTTTATTACCTTCTGGATTATTATTCTGAGTTGTTTGGTTAAAGTTACCCTGCAGTTAGAGTGGGGCAAACACGCCATTCATTCCGGCGAAACGACTATGGCGGCCTTAAATAAATTGCCCGGTGGCAAAATGGGTCAGGTAAGTTGGAGTATCTGGCTTTGGCTGGCCATACAGGGTTTTAAATTTTTACAGATGGGCGGCATTGTAGGCGGCGTAGCTATTATTTTAAATATGGTAGCACCGGTACTAAGCGTTCCGGCTTGGGCCCTTACCATTACCTTTATTACCTGCTTGCTCGTTTACAAAGGATATTATCGGGTAGTCGAAAAATTCTCGCTGCTCATGATGCTTTTCTTTACTGTGTTTACCCTGGCTTCGGTTTATTTTTTGCAGTTTACCCCCTTTAGTATTTCCTGGGCGCAATTACAGCAGGGGTTCACGTTTGACCTGCCCCCTCAACTTGTGGTGGTAGCCATTGCGGCTTTTGGCATTACCGGCGTAGGCGGCGACGAAATTATGTACTACAATTATTGGTGTTTAGAAAAAGGCTATGCGGCTTATGCGGGCCCAAAACAAAATAGCCCGGAATGGCAAAACCGGGCCAAAGGCTGGATTAAAATTATGTATTACGATGCCTTTTTTGCCATGGTCATTTACACGGTGGTTACGGCCGCCTTTTATGTGTTAGGGGCAGCAGTATTGCACCGCCAGCAACTAGTACCCGAAGGCTATCAGGTTATTAAAGTATTATCGGATATGTATACTCAAACGCTGGGACCTTGGGCAGAAGGAGTATTTATGGTAAGTGCTTTTATGGCTTTGTATTCTACCTTGTTTACTGCCGCCGCCAGTTTCAGCCGTATTTTTACCGATGCTTTTGCCCAACTAGGCTGGCTGCAGTTTTATCATGTACCATCCCGCAAAAAATTTATTTCTGTTTTGTCGTGGATATTTCCGTTTGCCTGGTGTACTTTATTCATTTTTATAAAATTACCCGTGGGCATGATTTTAATTGGCGGCTTCATGACGTCAGTTTTGCTTTTGCTGGTAGTAATGGCAGCTATCCATTTCAGGTACCGGCGCTTGCCACTAAGTTTAAAACCCACTTTAATCTACGATTTAGCTTTTTGGCTGAGTGCCGGCACCATTGTCGCGATTGGTTTATACGGCATTGTGCAGGTAATAAAAGTTTAAGGTAATCTGGTTATGTATTTACGCTTGTTGGATTTATTTTTAACCTGTCTGCACCTGATTATTATCGGCTTTAATCTTTTTGGTTGGATTTGGCCCCGTTTCCGGAAATTACACCTAAGTTTAATTATTGCTACGGTGGCCTCCTGGCTGCTGTTGGGTATTTGGTTTGGTCTGGGCTACTGCCCTATTACCGATTGGCAATGGCAGGTAAAAGAAAAGTTAGGTGAAAGAGATTTACCTAATTCTTTTATAAAATATTACGCCGATTGGCTTACCGAATTGAATTTTGAGCCCACCGTGGTCGATGCCTGGACCGCTATTTTATTTGGCGCGGCAATTTTGCTGGCAGTTTACTTTAATTTTATCAGACCAAAAATAAAGAAAACAGCAGCTTAGGTTTTTTAAGTCATTTTTACCTTTTTAATTATAGCCTGGTAAATATTAGCTGGCCGCCGGTTCGGCCGTGGGCTGCCGCGCCAGGTATTTATCTATAAAAGGGGTATAAATAGCCAGTAAAGTAAACCCGAATAATAGATACAAATACCAGGCATGTGTTAAAACCTGGATAAAAGAAACTGAGTTTTTGGTGAAGCCAATAATTAGCAGCATTTGGGCACCGTAAGGCAGTAAGCCTTGCACTATACAAGAGAAAATATCAATTAAGGCGGCAGTTTTGCGCTTATCTACGCCGTAGGTATGGCTAATTCCTTTGGCCACGGGTCCGGTAACCACAATCGAAACGGTATTATTTGCAATGGCGGCGTTGGTGCCGCCCACCAAAGCTCCCATACCTAATTGCGCCGATTGATGCCCCCCAATGGCTTTGCTGATTCGGGCAACCAGGAAGTTTATTCCGCCGGCGGCTCTTACCATTTCGGCTAAACCACCCGTAAGTAGCGATAGCAGAAATATCTCGATCATGCTGGTAAAACCTTCGTAAACTTTTTGGGCAAACAAAAGCGGTTCTAAACTACCGGTAGCCAAACCCATTAAACCCGCTGCCAGTGTACCTGCGGTAAGTACCACAAAAACATTTATTCCCGAAATAGCCAAGCCAATTACCAGCAAGTACGGAATAATAGGTAAAAAAGAAAGAGCTGGTGCCGCGGGTAAAATAGCTGGTGTGGCCGCTGCATACTGACCTGCAAATAATAACAAGAAACCGGTAAGCAAAGCCGCGGGTCCGGCAATCAGAATATTTACTTTAAACTTATCTTTCATGCTGCAATCCTGTGATTGCGTTGCCGCTATGGTAGTATCCGAAATAAAAGATAAATTATCGCCAAACATAGCTCCGCCCAGCAAAGAGCCCAGCATTAAAGGCATAGATGTGTGACTTTGTTCGGCTAAGCCCACCGCAATGGGTCCCAGCGCCACAATACAACCTACCGAAGTGCCCGTAGCCGTAGAAAGAAAGCTGGCGAGTAAAAATATGCCTAAAGCGAGATATTTTAGGGGTATCAAGGTCAGGCCCAGGTTTACAGTAGCATCTACCCCGCCCATAGCTTTGCTTACGGTGGCAAAAGCCCCGGCCAGTAAATAAATCAGGCACATGGTCATAATCCGGGAATCGCCGCAACCCCGAATAAGCGCATCTACTTTAGCCTGTACGCTACCGCCTAAAATTAAAAAAGCTACAATTATGCCCAACACCACGGCCACCGGCGAAGGAAACGCATAAAAATCGCCGAGGCCAATACCAGCGCCTAAAAATGCCATTACAAAAACCAGAAAAGGAACTAAGGCAAAGCCTCCGCTTTGTTTTAAATTATCCATGAATAAATGCCTGCTTTCCCATCCTACTCAAAAACAATTTTTAAATACTTTATAAGATTGAAAATGGCTAAAGTGAAAGATAAAATATACCTAAAACCCTGTTAAAACTTTAGTAAGATTGAT
>NZ_JBMQUD010000098.1:0-48356 GCF_057359045.1 Adhaeribacter sp. | reverse complement strand
TATTAGAAGAGGCCGAAGCTTAAAAATAAGCGAATATTTTTTATTTGTGTGGGCGTTGGGTTTAAAGTTAAACACTTTAAACCCAACGCCTTTTTATTAGTGGCTACCAGAATTATTATCTGCACCAGGGCCATTGGTAACAACGTACGCCAGAGATTTTGGCTTACCAATAACTTTATACGGGCCATCACCTTTTAAAATAAAGGCGTATAATTTACGGTCGTTTAGTACGCGTAAAGCTTCTTTTATGCTGGTATCAGATTTAAACGAAGCTTCCATTTTACCGGTCTGGAAGTAGTAGCGCGATATAATTTCATTTTCCAGCACTTCTTTAATTTCTTCTTTGTACTGTACTAAATCATCTTTTTTGTTTTGCTGCATTTTGGCTTCTAAAGCGGCATATTCACTTTCTATATTTTCAAAATATTTCTCTTTTACCGCTAAATTTTTAAGCTCTTGCAAATTTCTTTCGCTCTTAGTGGTATAGCTATAATCGCGACCGGCTAAAAACTTTACAAAATCAGCATACTCGGCATCGCTCATTTTATAGTTACGGGCCGCCGGTAAAACGGGGTGGGTGCTGCGGTAATGCGTGGCGTAATCAAAATGCAGCATTTTATTTATTAAGCTATACGTTATATTGGCATGCTGCTTGGCCGGAGTATTAATATCTGGGTAAATACCGCTGCCATCGTATACCGAACGGCCGTGGCGGGTTTTATACTCGGTCATTAAAGAATCAGAAATACGGCTTACCGAACCATCAGCCTGGCGATGGGCATAGTCTAAGGCCTGGATACAGCGACCACTAGGTGTATAATATTTGGCAACAGTAACTTTAAGCAAGGAATTGTACGGCAAGTTTACGGTTTGTTGTACCAGCCCTTTACCATAAGTACGTTGTCCAATAATGGTACCACGATCTAAATCCTGAATAGCACCTGCCACAATCTCTGAGGCCGAAGCGGCACCTTTATCTACCAGCACCACCAGCGGAATTTTGGCATCCATGGGCGTAAAAACAGCTTTGTAAACTACCTCGCGGTCTTTAACCCTACCCTTTTGGGTTACTATTTCCTGGCCTTTTTCTACAAATAAATTTACAATATTTACCGACTCCTGCACAATACCGCCGCCATTGCCGCGCAAATCTAACACCAGGCTTTTTATATGGTGCTTACTTTTTAAGGTATGGAAAGCATCGCGTACTTCCTGGGCCGCATTTTCTAAAAACTTATCGAGCTTTATATAACCGGTGCTATCGTTTAATAAACCGTAATAAGGCACATTGTTAAAGTAAATAATTTCCCGAACTAAAGTTTTTTCGAGGGGTTTACTTTCGCCTTCGCGCTTTAAAACCAGGGTTACCGATGTGCCTTTTTGCCCTTTTAGCAGATCGGTGGCACTGTTGCTGTTTTTGCCCACTACCGATACGCCGTTTATCGCTAGTATTTCGTCGCCAGCCCGGATGTCGGATTTTTGGGCCGCAAAACCTTCGTAGGGTTCTGTAATAATTACTTTGCCTTCTTTATTGTTGTAAACCTCAGCACCAATACCCGCATATTGTTTACTCAGGTAATTCATTTTAAAATTTTCGAGCTCCGATTCGGGCACATACTCGGTATAAGGATCAAGTGAACCCAGCATGGCTTCAAGGCCGGTTTGCATTAAAACGGCCGGATCTACTTCATCGACGTAGTGGTTGTTTAGCTGCCGGTACACCGATGCAAATGTGTCGAGGTTTTTAGCTATCTCGAAATACCGATCGACAAAGCCAAACGTACCGCTTAAGCTTAACAGTAAAACAAGAGTAAGTAAATATTTTTTCCGCTTAGTAAAATCTCTCATGCTGGTAATCGTACAATAAAACCTTATATTAGGCTACTAATATATAAAGAAATATTATCTATTCGATTAAAAATAAAATAAATTTTAGATAAAATTTATTTAAAGGTAATTTTTGGGCAATCCACCCCTGTTTAGAAGCACTTTAGAGGGCTTTTTACCCAAAATTGCAAGAAAAAACCTTTAAAGTACTTATTAGTGCAGCAGTATATTTTTAATTCAAGTTTCTGTATAAATATCAGAATTAAACAAAACAACAATCTACCAATAACTATTAGTATACCTAAACACCTCTTTAAATGTTTATAATATAGTAAAGTAAATATTTAAATATTTTGTTATCTTTAAAACAGTGTTATTATACGCTAGTTTTCCAGAGACACCAAGCCATTTTCGCGGTAAGCCCAATCCAGGAACTCTGTTAGCACATCCATATTCCAATGCTCCAGGTAATACAAATTAATCCACCGTTGGGGTTGCGACTTGCTGTTTAACACCAAACGGTTGTACTTTTTCTCGTACGTTAAATCTGACCAAGGTATAAAAAACTTTTTCCGCTCAGATTTTTGTTTTAACGTAATACCCGTTTTGCTTACAACGCATTTTCCGAATTTCAGGGTTTTTTCGGCTTTTACCTCCGATATCATTTCGGTTAAAAGACGGTCGCCGATTCTTAACCAAACGCCATTGATTATTTCGTGGAATAATTTACTGAAGTAGGCATTATCTAATTTAAGATACGTCCGGAAAACAATATTTAACTGTGTAGCCGGAGTTTTTAAGTGCAATTGGTATTTACGCCCTACCGCAAACATGCCTACCTGCAGGCCCCGGAGGCCAAATCTAAAATGGGTAATATCGGCGAGCCGAATGGTATTTGGGCCTAGGGCAATTACTTCATCGTTCAGTAAAAGCAACTGCTTTTTTTCACCGAAAGAATAAAATTTAATTTCTTTATGAATGTAAGGTAAAGCCGGATGTTCCAAAGCTTGCTAAAATTGCCTGTAACTATTTATCGTATTTAAGCCCAAACGGTTTAGAAACTTATCGATAAAAATTTACTTTAACTACCCTAACTTTTATTAAATTCTAACCGGCCGGTTTTGGTAATTGCCCGATCTTATCAAAAGCTGATTTATTTGATGGGTAAAATAAACAAAAATATTACGAATAATGTGTAGCAGAAAAAGGCACCTAAAACTTGCCTTTTATTTACAAAGAATCTGGTAAGTAGTTTTGGGCGGTTCCTTTCTCGCCTTCCGGTGGACCGTAGAAAAGTACCCAAGTACTAAAATCGGGGGTAAACTGAATAAATTTGTGTTGTGCCCGCGCCGGTACAAATAAAAAATCGCCGGTTTGTACGGCAGTTGTTTCAGCTTCGAGCTTAAATATTGCCTGCCCCGAAGCAATCAAGTAAACCTCGTCGCGGGAATGAGGCATTTGCTTATCGGTTAAATGGGGTTTATACAACTCTACCGTTAAGGAACCATGCGTAAAAAAAGTAAGAAACGCTTTATTTGTTTGGGTAAGCTTTTGCAATGCCTGGGTAAATGCTACTTTGTGGTGCATACTGGTAGAATTACTTAATACTGCCTTCTGATATAAATATTGGATTTAAACTTTTAGTTTGAAGGTGACAATTTAGCCTTTGGCAAAATGGTAACCGGGCTAGCCGCAAAAAAAATTACACGTAATCATATTCGGCCTCGGCTAACTTCCGGTAGGATTTTAGTTTTTTTACAGCCGGAACGCCTTTTAGCAAAATTAAAACCATAAATATTTTTAAGAACAACCCCATGGTAGGATTACGCGTCATATCGGCGGCAAGCACTACGGTCAGAATACCATCCAGCACCAAGGAACCAATGGCCACATACAAGGCCACTACCGATAATTTTGCTTTAACCAAATATGCCAGCAGTAAATAAATAAAGCCCATTATTATACTTTCCAGGCCCAAACCCAAATTAACCAGCACGTCTAATTTGGTTAACTCGGCTACCAACCCCAAGCCAATATTTATGGCAATTAGGTAGTAAAATACGTGCATTACATTTTTGAGGCGTTGTTGCGGATCAGTATTGCTGCCGGCCAGCGGTACGCCATCGAGCAATATTTCGAGTTCCGGCTGAATACTCCATTTGCCTTTGAGTTGCACCGAAAGTACCCGGCCATCCGGTAAAACAAAAGAACGGCCTTCTTTTAATTCGGCTTTGGCTTCTACCTGACCAATTATTTGGTTGTTCTGGGAAATTACTAAGTTTTTAAGATTGTTGCCGTGGGCAACCTGGATAGATTCGCTGGCCTCTTTATTGAGGTAAAAGGTAAAAATGGGCATAGTAATTAAGTATAGGTTTTGTCGATAAATCAGGAAAATAAAAGGGGGCGTAAAAAAATTAGCTGAGCCTTATCTGATTAAACAGGAGGGCTCAGCTAATTACAATAAAAATTTAATATTATTAATATAACCTCCGGAAAAAATTACTTGCCTGCGTATATTTTCCGGAAGCATATACTTAGAACCAATATGCTGCTTTTTAAAAGCAGTTTAAGTTCTTTATTTGATTCTTAAAATTTTAAACTCAGTACGGCGGTTTAACTGATGTTCTTCTTCCGAACATTTTACGTTATCGGCGCATTTGTTTAGCAACTTCGATTCGCCGTAGCCTTTTGCGATCATGCGGTCCGGCGCAATTCCTTTCGAAATCATGTACTTAACCGCGGCTTCGGCTCTTAGTTGCGACAATAAATTATTATAGGCATTGGTATTGCGGCTATCGGTGTGGGAGCTTAACTCAATTTTAATAGTAGGGTTATCTTTTAAAGTTCTTACTAATTTGTCTAACTCTTCGGCAGCATCGGGCCGGATGTAATATTTATCTAAATCGTAGTAAATATTTTCCACAACAATGGGTTTGTTTAGGGTATTGCGGTTAAGTACCATACCCATTTTTACCATATCGAGGGTAGATTGGCAACTAGGCGCTACCGTTACCGAACGGGTTAAATAGCCTTCTTTTATACCTTTAACTGTATACGTTACGCCGTCCAGAATAGGGAAAGTAAAAAATCCTTTGGCATCGGAATAGGTGCTAACCGAAGTAGTATCGCCTTCTTTGTATAAGCGCAGCAACACTTTTTCTACGGGCACTTCGCGGTAAACCCCAGGCCGTACCTGTACTTTTTCAATGGTTTTACCCGCCAGATTACACGGTACGCGCACAAATTTAAAGGCATAAATATCGTCGGTACCATCGGTGGCTTCGCGGTTAGAACTTAGGTAACCGGCTTCGTTGGTTTTATCAAATAAAATTCCAAAATCGTCTTGCGAAGAGTTAAGCGGATATTTTAAGTTACGCACATTCTTCCAGGTGCTCATTGCGCCTTCGGCGGCATAAATATCCAGGCCGCCCATGCCACTGTGGCCTTCCGACGAGAAGTAAAAAGTACTGTCGGGTCCAAAAGTCGGGAACATTTCTTTACCGGGCGTATTAATGGTAGCTCCCAGATTTTCGGGTTTGCTCCAGGTACCATTGGCTTGTTTCTGGCTGAAATAAATATCAGTTTCGCCCAGACTACCGGGCATATCCGAAATAAAATATAAAATATTACCATCCGGCGACAAAGCCGGATGCCCTACTGAATATTCGGTTACTTTGTTGTAAGGAAAAGCCACCGGCTCCGACCATTTATCGTCTTTCTTTTCGGAAATAAATATTTCTAAACGATTGGTGTATTCGTTACCGGTCGGGAATTTAACCCAGCTAAACGGATCGGTGTTGGCTTTTTTGTTTTTGGCTTTAACCCGGTTTATACGGGTAAAATAAATTACGTCCTGGTTGGGCGAAAATACCGCCGATCCGTTCTGAAATTTATTATTCAGGGGTTCGGGCATTAACTCTGGTGCTTGCCAGCTAGTGTCGTTGCCTTTTACGAAGAATAATTTAAAATCGGGTTTTCCGGTCCAGCCCGATACTTCGTCTTTGGTTTTAGTAGCCGTTTGGCGGTTAGATGTAAATACTAAACCATCCTGGTAAACGGTGGGGCTAAAATCGGCGTTCTCTGAATTTAGCGCAGGCACTTTTGTTAACTCATACGACTCGGGCTTGGCTAACCATTGCTGGGCATTGGTACAGGCATCGGCCAGCGCCTGGGCAGTAACCGCGGCATCGGGTTGTTTCTGACCGTAGGCCTGGTACAATTGCTGGGCTTTGGTAAAATTACCGTTTTTGCGGGCGGCATCGGCATAATATTTAATCTGCTGCGGCGTGTGCTCCGGAAAAGCCAATACCTGGGCATACCAAAACTCGGCTTCTTTGGCATTGTTCATTAACCGGTAGCAATCGGCAATTTTGCTGCTAACGGCTAAAGAAGGTTGTCCGGCTTCAAAGGCTTTTTTGTAAACCTCTACCGCCCGAGCGTATTCAAATTTCTGATAAAGTACATCGGCCGCTTTAATATCTTTTTTCTGGGCCATGGTAGCGGTACCCATAAAAAGAATAAATATTACCACCGGCAGCGTGTAGCGCATCTTTCCTAAAATCATAACAATTGGTGGCATTATGTTAAAAATAGCGGATGGTAAGCGAACGGGAATCTTCTTTCTTAAAGAAATAGAACCCCACCGATACTTCGTGCGAGGAATAACTCCGCAAACTGGTCAGGGCAATATCGTGGGCATACCCGATTTTGATTTTTGGAGTTAAATAAATTTCGGTCATCAGCATCCAGGCATTGTTCATGCTCAGATCTTTATTTTCGTAAACCGGGCGGTTCTGGTATTTAACCCCCGTGCGGTAGCCGCCACCTAACCAAACCCGGTCGCCTACGAGTAAAAAGGCGTTTACATCCAGATTGGCAATACTTTTTAAATCGTCTTTCAACAATATGCTGGGCTTAAATTTAAACATATCGCTCAGGTCAAAAATATACCCGGTGGTAAAAAAGTAATGGCGGGTAGGTGTTACCATAAACTGGTTTTTAAAGCCAATCAGGTTAAAAGCCGATACTCCCATATAAAAGCGCTCGGTATTAAAAAACAAGCCGGCTTTGGCATCGGGCAAAGTAGCTACTTCGCGGTTAACCGGAATAAGTGGGTCGTAATCTTTGCTGTTGGGGTTAAGCATGGTGCCATCGGTGTAATATTGCGAAAAGCCACCGGCTAAACCCAGACCTAAGCGGGCATTCTCCCCTAATTTTACCCGAAAAGCGGCACTGGCGTAACCACTTTTCTGGCCCTGGGCGCCAATCTGGTCGTTTATCAGGTGCAATCCTAAACCAATTCTTTCCTGTAGTACCGCGCCATCTATGCTCAGGGTTTGGGTTTTCGGCGAGCCTTCCAGCCCTACCCATTGGTCGCGGTAAACACCGTTTACACTCAATATGCCTTTACTGCCGGCATAAGCCGGGTTGATAACCAAGCCATTGAATATGTACTGGCTGTAAAGGGAACTCTGCTGCGCTGTTGCCTGGTAACCCACCAGCAACAGCCACACGAGTAAAAGTTTTTTCATATACTTTAAATTCTTTGCTTGTATTTTTTAGTTCTGTCGTATTAGCGCATGATCATTACATATCCTTTGTAAGTCCGGAAAGCGCCGTCGCATTCTTTCACGTTCAGGATATAAAAGTAGGTTCCGGCACTTAGTTCTCCTCCGGTCCAGGTGTTCTGGTAATTTTGGGTCCGGTAAACCTCGTTGCCCCACCGGTTGAAAACAGTCAGGTTATTTTCGGAATAATTTTCGAGGTTAGCGATTTCCCATTTATCGTTTACGCCATCGCCGTTTGGCGAGAAAACATTGGCTACGGTTAAAGCTACATTGGCTTTGCCCGGTTCTACCGCCAAGGTGGTAGGCAAACTGTTACAACTGGCCGTATTGGTTATCACGGATAAAGTACCACCACTTGCCCCCGCCGGAGCGGCTACCGTAATATTGGTTGTGCCCTGACCAGAAGTAATGCTCCAACCGGTTGGCACGGTCCAGGTATAGCCCGTTACCCCTTCTACTGGATTGATAGTGTAAGCCAAAACACCGCAAGGTTTGCTCAGGTCTTTAATTCGCGATGGGCCGGCTGGAGCAGCATTTAAGATTGCCTCGAGCTTACTGGGCAAGCTTACCGCGCAGCTATTAGCGGCCGTTACCGTAATCGTACCGGCATTTTTACCAGCCGTTACCGTTATTTTATTTGTATTCTGGCCGCTTTCAATTACCCATCCGGTTGGTACGGTCCAGGTGTAAGTAGTGGCACCGGCTACTGGCTCAATGGTATAAACCAGGCTCTTGGTATCAGCACACACTACCGGCTCGCCCGTAATACTTCCAATTTCTACTGCATCGTTTTCTGATGGAAAAACACTTAAACTACTGGCCTCGCTTTCGCCGCAACCATTTATGGCTTTTACCGATACGCTACCAGCTGTTTCGCCGGCCGTAACCGTAATACTGGTAGTTCCCTGTCCATCGGTAATAATCCAGTCGGCGGGTACAACCCAGGTGTAAGAGGTGGCGGTATTAACCGGGTCGATAGAATACGTGATATTTGTTTGTCCGACACAAGCCAGAACCTGGGTAGTCCGGATGCGGCCCGGAGCTGGCGATGGTGTAGTAGACGATGTAACCGCCAAAGCATTGGCCACGCTATTGCCGCAAGAGTTGCTGGCGGTTACCGATACATTACCCGATGACTGACCTACGGTTACCGTTATGGCATTAGTACCCTGACCAGCATCAATTTTCCAGTCGCTTGGTACGGTCCAGGTATATGATATGGGGTCGGTATCGGATGTAACCCGGTTTACCCGGTAGATAACTGCATTATTACCGGCACACAAAGCCGTTGGGCCCACAATATTCTGCGGTTTGGCGGGTACATTATTTACCGTAACAGCCAGGGCCTGGGCCGCACTAAGGCCGCAACCATTACCGGAAGCAACAGTTATATTACCGGAAGTGCTACCAACTTTTACTTTAACGGCCGTTGTGCCTTGTCCGGAAATAATAGCCCAGCCGGTTGGTACAGTCCAGTTGTAGGTAGTAGCGCCATTTACCGCCGCAATACTGTACTGAATTTCTGTCTCGTTTTCGCAATGCGGTGTGGTTCCGGTAATGGCTACCGGCACGGGCGGCACTGAACCGGTAACGGCTACCGGCAATATACTACCGGCACCAATACCGCAACCATTTTCTGAAATTACCGAGATAGTGCCAGGGCTGCTGCTGGCGGTAACCGTAATACTAGTGGTACCCTGACCGGCTGTAATTACCCAGCCGCTTGGCACCGACCAAATATAAGTAGAGGCATTCTCGACAGGACTAATAGAGTAGGTTAAGTTAGCCACCCCCGCACATACGTTATTATTGCCAGTAATATTGCCGGGTGCTCCGGGTATGGCTGTTCCGGGCGTAACATTTAAGGAAGCTGCCGTACTGTTGCCGCAGTCATTTACCGCTTTAACCGAAATAGTACCTTTACCGGGGCCCGCCGCTACGGTTATAGAAGTAGTACCGGCGCCCGCAGTTATGGTCCAGTCAGCGGGAACCGTCCAGGCGTAAGATACGGCACCCGGTACCGGTGCTATGCTGTAAGTATTTCCGGTACTGCCCGAACAAGGTATACTGTTACCGGTTATAGCAATTGGTGCTGCCGCAATAGAACCCGGCACTACCGCCAGGGAAGTAGCCGCACTAGCGCCGCAATTATTAAAAGAAATAAGGGTAATATTGCCTTCGGTGCTGCCAGCGGTAACGGTAATGGTGTTGGTGCCCTGGCCAGCGGTAATATTCCAACCGGTGGGTACAGTCCAGTTATAAGTAGTAGCGCCAGCTACAGGTTCTACAGAATAAGTAAGCCCGGTTTGGCCCGCACAAACATTTAAACTGCTGCCCGTAATAGCTCCCGGCACGGCTGGGGCCATAGTAGTGGGTGCTACCGGTATTTCGCGGGCAGCACTGGTACCACAATTATTGGTAGCTTTTACCGTAATAACCCCAGGTGTACTGCCGGCTGCTACTACAATGGCATTGGTGCCCTGACCACTGGTAATGGTCCAACCGGCGGGTACGGTCCAGGTGTAAGCCGTTGCGCCCGTTACTGCGGCTACGGAATACGTAATGCCGGTTTGCGAAGCACATAAATTGGTGTTACCAGAAATACTGGCCGGTGTAGCCGGTGCAACTGAACTTACATTAACCGCCAGGGTTTTGGCCGTACTGTTACCGCAGTTGTTACGGGCAGCTACCGAAATTTCGCCGGGCTGCGTACCTGCCATTACAGTAATAGCAGTAGTACCTTGTCCCGATACAATACTCCAACCCGTAGGCACCGACCAAATGTAAGAAATAGCATTGGCAACGCCCGCAATAGAATAGGTTAAATTATTTTGTCCGGCACAAGGAACGGCGGTACCGGTTATAGCAATTGGCGTTACCGGCACACTGGTTACCGGCGTAACATTTAACTCGCTCGCGGCACTGGTACCACAACCATTTACCGCAGCTACCGAAATTTTACCGGGTGTACTACCGGCCGTTACCGAAATAGCTGTTGTTCCTTGCCCACTGATAATGGTCCAACCGGCCGGTACAACCCAGGCGTAACTGGTAGCCCGGTTTACCGGCGCAATAGAATATGTAAGATTGGTTTCGCCGGAGCAAGGTTGTAACTGGCTGCCAGTAATGGCACCGGGTGCCGGCGATGGCGCTGTAGAAGCTACTACCGCTAAAGTTGCTACGTTGCTGTTACCACAATTATTAGTAGATGCTACTGTAACTTCACCAGAACCGCTACCAATGGTTACATTAATGGTAGTAGTGCCTTGTCCACCGGTTATTTGCCAACCGGCCGGCACGGTCCAGGTATAACCCAAAGCGCCCGTTACGGCAGCTACCGAAAAGGATACATTGGTTTCGCCTAAACAAGGATTATCCTTACCCGTAATTTTTAAGGGTTCTGCCGGTACGGTGGTGCTGGGGGTTACGGCCTGGGTTAAAGGAGCACTACTACCGCAACTGTTTACCGCTACCACGGCAATATTGCCACTAGTACTTCCGGCATTTACTTTTATAGCAGTTGTTCCCTGGCCTTCGGTAATCGCCCAGCCGGCCGGTACGGTCCAGGTATAAGAGGTAGCACCGCTAACGGCCGCAATTGAATACGCTAAACTGGTTTGGCCAGCACAAGGTTGGCTGGTAGTACCGGTAATAGCCAGGGGGCTTTCGGGTTTATTTAAAGGCGCAACCGGAAAAGTACGGGTAGCACTGGCCCCACAATCGTTGAAAGCTGTAACAGTAATATTACCCGAGCTGTTGCCCGCCGTAACTTTAATAGTAGTAGTACCCTGGCCTTCGGTAATCGTCCAGCCGTTAGGAACCGTCCAGGTGTAACTAGCCGTACCAGATGCTGCCTCAACGGTATACGTGTTGCCGGAACTGGTAACGCAAGGGGCCGCCAGTCCGGTTATGTTACCCGGTGGTGTATTGGTAATAGATCTTACGGGCAAAATAGTAGCTGTACTTACCCCGCAACCGTTGGCGGCTGTTACCGAAATATTACCGGCCGAAGTACCGGCTATAACGGTTATGGTATTGGTACCCTGTCCGCCGGTTAAAGTCCAGCCGGAAGGAACCGTCCAGGAGTAAGTATTAACAGCATTGCCACCCGAAACAGTATAAGTAGCGCTAACCCCAATACACGGCGACGTATTACCTGTAATGGTAGTAGGTGGCGGCGGCGGCGCTGTAGAAGTTGTTACGGCCAGGGTACGCGCCGGGCTAGAACCACAGCCATTTACCGCAGCCACGGCAATATTTCCGGCCGAAGTACCGGCATTTACGGTTATAGAAGTTGTTCCCTGCCCACTGGTAATTACCCAGCCGGCCGGTACGGTCCAGGCATACGAAGAAGCTTCTGCTACCGGATCAATGCTGTACGTATTATTAGACTGATTTGCACAAACGTTTACCGAAGCCGGATTGCCCCGGATTGGGCCAGGCATAACGGGCGGCGTAAGCGAAGCCTGAATATCTTTTTTACTGATGGAGCTCACCGCACAAACGTTTTCGGCGGTTACGGTTATTTGTCCGCCTAAACTCCCTGCGGTTACCGTAATGGTAGGTGTATTTTGTCCGCCGGTAATGGTCCAGCCGGTAGGTACCGTCCAGTTATAAGAACGGGCACCATCAATGGGCGTAATACTAAAAGTATTATTGGAGCTGTTAACACAAACCGAAACCGGTCCTGAAATTGCGCCGGGGTCGGCGGGCGCCACGCAAACATCTACCGTAGCTTTATTGTTTTCAATAATTTCGTCGAAACCGTCGCCGGCAATGGTAGCGTTATTAACGATAAAATCCGAAGAACTGCTGGTAATCCGGGTTACAATGGTAAGGGTTTCGGTAGCGCCATTGGCCAGATTTATTACCCACAGAGAGGTGGCGGGGTCGTAGCTGGAGGTGGTAGCCTGCGAGCTTACGTACGTTAAACCCGGCGGCAATATGTCGTTCACCCGTACATTGGTTCTATCCAGCGGGCCCAGGTTACGGGCAGTAATCGTAAAAGTAATATTTTCCCCAACTGAGTATAAATCTGGACCTTTTACACCAGGACTCTTGGCTTTGGTAACCGCTAAATCGGTAGGAATGGTAATAATATTATTCGTCAGGGTTACAGTACCGGTCCGCGACATTAAGCGGCCCTGAATGGTCCCACCGGTCATCATGGTAATATTCTGATTAGCCATAATGGTACCGCGGAAATAACTTCCGGCACCAATGCTCACGTTACCGGCTACCTGCCAGAAAATATTATTTATCCGGGGCTTGGCCGTTTCTACAAAATTAACCGCCGCACCGGCAGTCGTGGTAAAATCACCGCTTACCTGAAAGATAAAAACCGCATCAGGATTCCCGTCGTTGTCTAATACCAGGGTGCCATTCAGGCTGGCGGTACCGTTAAATCTATATACGCCCGGCTTCAGGGTTTTACCACTTAAATTCTGACCCGATAAATCCTGGGTAGCCGCCTGACCGGCTGCCGTGTTGTAAGCAGCGGTTAATTGGGTTTGCGCGGCAGCAGCGGTAGCGTTGTTCCGGTGCGTGGCTCCCCGGATAGTGCCGGGCGGGAAACCAATTAAAGTATTACCGGGCGAAGTTCCTAAATTACCATCTACCTCGGTACTACCCGAGTTGTTCACACCAGTTCCGGCCAAAACCGTAAAACTGGCCGCCGTACCCAAAGCAGGTTTAACCTGGGCTATGCCAGAGATGGAAAAACAAGAAAACACTATCAGATAAAGTATAATTTTTTTCATCCGATATCTATTAAAATTTAAAACAATATTGCGCTCTCACACCAAGCACCAGTTTAGTTAAGTACAATTTTTACTGATGCCAAATATCCGAAAATAAAATTATATTTACCAAGCCCCCTGCAACAATTTATTAAAGTTCAGCGTAGAAGTACATTTTTTTATTTTAAAGTATAATTCTATTATTTAGCCCTATATCTCGCCTAAACAATAATCAAATTAATAAAATTATAGTACAACAATTAGTATAGTTATCTATATTAAATTTGTCTAATATTTACGATTGATTTAATTAATTCAATATTGTAAATCTTAAACAAAAGCATATCCCCGGACAAAAAACCAGACAAAGTTCAAAATAGACAAAAAATACAAATTCTTCTTTTAACCCAAACCGTACTTATTTTTAATAAGCCCAGGTAAAAAGCTATCAGGCGCAAGACTGTTGTAATGAATAAATTTAAGGCGAGAAAAAGATGAGGTGTTTGCTTGCCGCATCTGAACTTAACTTACCGAGATCCGGAAAACCAGCAGACAATATTTGATTCACAATCAGGATATTACTTAAGCAGAACAGGTGAAAATATTGTTTCAACCTATTAATAAACCAAAATAGAAAGGGCAACTTATGAGCGCTTGTTTCCTGAACAAAGCAAGTATTACTTACAGGAGCAAATTACTTTAATAGATATTATTTAAACTTACTTCAGAAGGTTTTGCCTGGCAACGCAAGATAAAAGAATTTAAACCGTTCGCTGGCTGGTAATTAAACCATCGCCCCTGTTTACCGGATTGGACCATATTTCAGCTTTAAAATTATTGCTTTTGCTTTAACAACACAAACCCTACCACAACAAGTACTTATGCCAGCCAGACAATATAAATAAGTTACAGACCTGTAGCCCGACAACCAAAAATACATGACAAGGACATAAGAATAGCAGGTTACTATTTATTCGTCTAAAGCCTGGAGCAGCGGCGCCACAATGGGGTAAGCGTATTTTTTCTTGATTTGAATATCTTTGCCTTCGGCGTAGTCGTTTACCATTCCTTGCGGAAAAAGCAGGTTAGCCGCATTTTCGCCGTACTCTTCTATTAACTGCAGCCGTAAGGGCATAATCCGGCTTTTGCGGCGCTCTGCTTCTTCGCGGGTAACCAGGTAATCGGGGCGGCGCGGGCGAGGCGGCCTTTCGTGCGGAATATTTAATTCTTCTGCCCGTTGCTGGGCTTGCCGGTAAGCATCAATAAAACTTTTATAGTGTGCGTGGTCTTTTATGCGCCCCATGAGGCCTTTGGTATTTTGCCATTCCCGGAATTCGGTTACCGGATACAAAATCAGATTTATAAGCACTTCGTTTGGAATAACAGAGCCCGCCGGTTTATTTAGCTTAATCGCCAGGGTTTCCCGAAAATCGTACAAGTGCTTTAAAATAAATAATTCAAAAGAATTCAGGCGATCGGCACCGCGTAGTTTGCTATACCGCTCAGTTTGATCTTTCTGCTCTATTTGCTCCAGTAGGTAACATTCTTCTTTTAACCAATCCTGGCGGTTTAATCTATCCACTTCGACCAGTAGCCGGTCTTTCAGGGCATGCAGGTAAACCACATCGGCGGCCGCATATTGCAATTGCTCGGTCACCAAAGGCCTAAGATTCCAGTTGCTCACCTGGTAAGATTTATCAATTTCCACCTCAAAGAGTACCGCCATCATGTTGGCAAAAGAAGTACGGCCGTAATTAAGTACTTTGGCAGCTATTTCGGTATCCAGAATACTACGGGGCTGGCAGCCTAACTTTTTAAGCAATAAAATATCGTTGCTGGCGCTATGAAATATTTTTACTACCGTTGGGTCTTCTATTATTTTCCAGAGCGGCTTTAGGGTCGTAATTTTAAAAGGATCCAGCAAAAAGCACGTATCGGCATCGGCCACCTGAATCAGGCACAAGGTTAAGCCGTAAGTATAACGGTTATCGTCGAATTCTAAATCTAAGGCCAGGGTTTTAGCCTGGGCCAATTGGTTAATAGCAGCCTCAAAACTGGCATCATCGGCAATATATTTAACCTCATACCCATTTAAGGCGCCTACTGCTTGTATCATGTATTAAAAATAATAGGGAATTTAAAAGTAATAAAAAGGTATTAAAAGAAATTAAGCCCAAAGTACCCACCGGTTTATTTTTTACTAACTGCAAAAGCCACACTTCATTTAATTTTAAATGAGCATGCCCCGGCCACTTATTTCAGAACACCTTCTAATACTTCCCAAACGTTTTTAGCTAATATTTTGTGGCCCTGGGCCGTCGGGTGAATACCATCGCCTAAGTTTAGTTCGCGCACCCCACCTACTCCCTCGAGCAGAAAAGGTACAAAAGCCATGTTGTTTTTGGTAGCAATTTGCCGGAAAATCACCCTAAAATCGGCGGCGTATTTACCTCCCATATTGGGCGGAATTTCCATACCCAGTAATACCAGTTTAGCATCGGGGTATTTGGCTTTTACCTTATCAATAATAATTTGTAAGTTTTTAGCTGTTTCGGTAACCGGTATACCGCGCAAGCCATCGTTTGCACCCAGTTCCAGGACAAATACATCGATTTGTTGCCGCAATAACCAATCTATCCGGTTTTTCCCGCCAGCGGTAGTTTCGCCACTCAAGCCGGCGTTTATAGATTTATAGGGTAAATTTAAAGAATCTATTTTCTCCTGAATTAAGGCCGGGAAAGCTTCGGCGGGGTCTAACTGGTAGCCGGCCGTAAGGCTATTCCCAAAAAAAAGAATGTTTTTCATCGCTTGTTTCTCTGAAACTTCCGGTTTGTCTTGGTCGGCAGCAGCGGTTTCTGCTTTACCGCTGGTATTATTGCTGTTGCAGCCAACCAGCCCTAATACGAGAAAGAACCAACTATATATAATATTTTTAAGCATATTTACCTTTAAAAGTGTTTTATTAAAACCCTGTGGTATTTAAACAAGGTATAGTGATTTTGGGTTTACCTGTATAAAATAAATCTTTAACGAAAGAGTTTATTCTTTTAGAACAAATCTTTACGGGCGGGCAATATACTGGAATCTGTCCTATAAATTAATAGCTGTGGCAACAATCTTAAATATACATAACCTGGGTAAAACGTACCAGAGCGGAGGCAAAAGTTTAACGGTACTGGATAATATTAACTTTGCCATTCCGGAAGGCGCTACGGTATCCATTGTGGGCCCTTCGGGGAGCGGCAAAACTACCTTACTGGGCCTTTGCGCCGGCTTGGATCGGGCTAGCTCCGGCTCCGTAGAGTTAAATAATATCCGGTTAGATAAACTTAGCGAAGACGAACGCGCACAGGTACGCAACCGGTACGTGGGCTTTATTTTTCAGAATTTTCAGTTACTTCCCACGCTTACCGCCCTCGAGAATGTAATGGTTCCGCTGGAATTACGCGGTGAGAAAAGCAGCAAAAAACAAGCTTTGGAATTATTAGATAAAGTAGGGCTGGCCCACCGGCACCACCATTATCCGGCGCAGCTCTCGGGCGGCGAGCAGCAACGCGTATCGCTGGCCCGAGCTTTTTCTAACCGTCCCCGCATTTTATTTGCCGATGAACCTACCGGTAACCTGGATGCTGAAACTGGCGAAAAAGTAGAAAAATTGCTTTTTGATTTAAACCGCGACGCCGGCACCACTTTGGTACTGGTAACCCACGATTTAGACTTAGCCTCTAAAACCCAGCGCATAATCCGCATTAAAGGCGGCCACATTGTATCTGACGAACCCGTGAACCGGGAACAAGTAACCGTGAGCGGTTAGCGACTACTATAATTTTAAGTAAAGGAATGTTATTCTATTCCATAAAAAATAACAACCAACAATTAACAACCATCAACAAAATTCATAATCGATTTTCGATAATTCGAACAACGATTAACGAACAACGAATAACATAAAAATGGATATTGACCGTAGTATTTTCCGGACGCCTTTAAATTTGCCCTGGCTGTTAAAAATGGCCTGGCGCGATAGCCGCCGTAACCGGTCGCGGCTGTTTTTATTTGTGTCGTCGATTATTCTGGGAATTGCCGCTTTGGTTGCTATTTATTCGTTTGGGTACAACCTCCGCGACGACATTGATAACCAGGCCAAAACATTATTAGGTGCCGATTTGGTAATCAGCAGCAACCAGGCACCTACGCCAGCAGTACAAAAAATGCTCGATTCGCTTAGCACCACGCGGTCACAGGAACGCAACTTTGCCTCAATGCTGACCTTTAGCCGTACCGGCGATACCCGTCTGGTACAAATACGCGCTTTAGCCGGTGGTTTCCCGTATTACGGCGACATAGAAACAACACCCGTTAGTGCGAGTAAAAGCTTCCGCCAGGACCGCCAGGTATTGGTTGATAAAACCCTGATGCTGCAATACAACGCCCGAATCGGTGATTCGGTTAAAGTGGGGAATCTAAATTTTGCTATTGCGGGAATTTTAAACAAAGCGCCCGGCCAAACCGGCCTTTCCAGCACAGTGGCCCCGGCAGTATATATTCCGCTCCAATATTTAGAAAAAACCGGTCTTATTCAGAAAGGCAGCCGGGTCAACTACAAATTTTACTACCAATATCCGCCCGGCAAAGACGTAGAACAACTTGCCAAACGCCTGGAGCCGCGCCTAGATAAAGAAGGCCTGAATGCCGATACCATTGCCTCAAGTAAAGAAAGTACCGGCCGTTCTTTTGCTGACCTAACCCGCTTTTTAACCTTAGTGGCTTTTATTGCTTTGCTTTTGGGGTGTATAGGCGTAGCCAGTGCCATTCATATTTACATGCGCGAAAAAGTTGCCAGCATTGCGGTATTGCGTTGTTTAGGCGTACAAACAAAACAAGCTTTTCTAATTTATTTAATCCAGATTGTTACGATTGGGCTGATAGGATCAGTAATAGGCGCTATTTTGGGCACCTTGGTGCAACGGGCTTTACCAGCCGTATTACAAGACTTTTTACCCATCGAAATAACCATGGCAGTTTCCTGGGCGGCAATTGGGCAGGGTATTGCGTTGGGCGTAATTATATCGTTGTTGTTTGCCTTATTACCCTTGGTATCGGTCCGGAATATTTCGCCGCTAAACACGTTGCGGCTTTCTTTAGAAGATACTAAACTAAACCGCGACCCGTGGCAATGGGCAGTTTACGGCTTAATTATATTATTTATTTTAAGCTTTAGTTTGCTGCAAATGGAAACCTGGCGGCAGGCCGTATTTTTTACCGGCGGGGTTTTGCTGGGCTTTGTAGTTTTAGCGGCCGTAGCTTACGGATTGATGGCTTTGGTCCGCCGACTAATTCCGTCCTCGTGGGGTTATTTATGGCGGCAAGGCTTTGCCAATTTATATCGCCCCAATAACCAAACGTTAATTTTATTAGTGTCTATTGGTTTGGGTACGGCATTTATTTCTACGCTTTATTTTACGCAGGGCATTTTAATTAACCAGGTAAGTTTATCATCGAGCGGCAACCAACCCAACATGGTTTTGTTTGATATTCAGACAAACCAACGCGCACAAGTAGCCCAACTGGCGCAGCAAAACCAACTTCCACTGCTGCAACAGGTACCTATTGTAACCATGCGTTTAGAAGAAATAAACGGAAAATCGGGTTTAGAATATAAAAAAGATTCAACGGCTAAAATTCGGCCTTGGGTATTTAACCGCGAGTACCGCGTTACGTACCGCGATACGCTTACCGAATCAGAAAAAATTATTTCGGGCAAATGGCGCGGCAAAGTAAGTTCGCCTAACGACACCATTTACATTTCTATTTCTGATAATTATGCTGAAAACTTGGAAGCTAAAATTGGAGATAGGTTACTTTTTAATGTACAGGGTGCGCTTATTCCTACGGTTGTGGGTAGTATCCGGAAAGTAGACTGGCGGCGGGTACAAACTAATTTTTTGGTGGTATTTCCGGAAGGCATATTAGAAGCAGCACCGCAGTTTCACGTGCTGGTTACCCGGGTTCCGTCTAACCAGGTATCGGCTAAGTTCCAGCAAACGCTGGTTCGGCAATTTCCCAATGTTTCGGTTATAGACTTAGCTTTAATTCTAACCACTTTAGACGAAATATTAAGCAAAATAGCCTTTGTAATTAAATTTATGGCCGCTTTTTGCATTAGTACCGGTTTGGTGGTATTAATTGCCTCAGTGCTGATAAGCAAGTACCAGCGCATTCAGGAAAGTGTACTGCTCCGAACGCTGGGTGCAAACCGCCGGCAAATTTTAACCATAACCGCGCTGGAATATTTTTTCCTGGGAGCTTTAGCAGCGGCTACCGGCATTATTTTATCTATAGTTGCCAGTTGGGCACTTGCCAAATATTCTTTCGAGGCACCCTTCAATCCGCAGCTTGGTCCGGCTTTGGTTGTGTTTGCCATTGTATCGCTGCTAACCGTAATTATCGGACTACTCAATAGCCGCAGTGTACTAAGCAAATCGCCGTTAGAAATTCTACGGTCCGAAGTTTAACCGTAGCTTGCCGATTATAAAATATAACTTAATAAGCGTAGTTGCTATTCCATAAGCGGCAAACTAAATAAACAAGGTATTAATTTCGGACAACAACTGACGTGAGTTGAAAGGCTTGGGCAAATAAGAATTAGCCCCCAGCAGCAGGCACTTTGACGCTTCGGTAACCGCCGACCGGCAAGACACCACAATAATCGGAATATTGCTTTTACGGCCCATTTTGGAGCGGATGTAAGTAGTGGCCTCGTAGCCATCCATTACCGGCATCTCCAAATCCATTAATATCAAATCATACTCATTCTCGTCCAGTTTATTTATTGCCGCTTGTCCGTTCTCGGCAATATCTAATGCAAAACCAAAATCACTCGTCACTTTCCTAACCAAATACTGGTTGTAAGCATCATCTTCTGCCAGAAGAATTTTAAGCTTATCCATACAAATAATGTTAATAATTCATTTACACTCGAAAGGTAAATAAAAGAAATTTACTATATACAATTTTATTAAAAAATTACAAAAAGTACTTTATTAAAATACATACGCATATTTTAACTAATTTTACATTTATAATTTTTAATACTTTTATACTAATTAATAAAATTCAATTAAACCAACAAGTAAAATCCGAAATAACACGCATTTAAAGCCCCTGGAAGTACATTTTATGTATAACATAGTTTTAGCCCAATTATTTAAATCCTATATATTTAATAAATATATTATATTATATATTATTACTATTTATATACATTTTAAAAATAGTACAACTTTATTACTTATGCCATATATATTTAATTATATTATTATATCTTATAAATCTGTATAAACCCTACCTGATACTTAAATATAACTACCCTTAAAAAGAATATTACCGACTTTCACAAAATTGCTGACTGTCCGGAAATAAGCTACGCAAAACAGGAGGTCTATAAAAAAATAAAGCCCAAAAAAAAGGCAGCTCCTGGTGTAAAGAAAAGCTGTCCTTTTTATTGGGCTTGGCTACCTGCTTACAGGCAATTATTTAAATAATAAAGTGGTAAAACTCCGGCCTATCGTTTATGTATTCGCAATTAAAGTTACGGTCAGCCATGCGTTTTACCAAGGCCTGAAAATCATCGCGGTTTTTCAGCTCAATGCCTACCAAGGCCGGACCTTTTTCGCGGCTGTTCTTCTTGGTGTATTCAAAGTGCGTAATGTCATCGGTAGGGCCCAGAATATCGTTTACAAACTCTTTCAGAGCGCCGGCACGTTGCGGGAAGTTTACAATAAAATAATGCTTCAGCCCTTCGTATAACAACGAACGTTCTTTTATTTCTTCGGTACGGGTTATATCGTTGTTGCCGCCACTTACCACACATACCACGTTTTTGCCCTTTATTTCGTCTTTAAAATAATCTAAAGCCGAGATAGATAAAGCGCCGGCTGGTTCGGCTACAATGGCTTCTTCGTTGTAAAGCTGCAGAATGGTGGTGCATATTTTACCTTCCGGTATGGTTAGCATTTCATCCAGGTTTTCGCGGCAAATTTGGAAAGTTAAGTCACCCACCGATTTTACCGCGGCACCATCCACAAATTTATCGATTTGCTCCAGGGTTACTTTATGGCCCGCTTCCAGCGATTTTTTCATAGAAGGGGCGCCCTCGGGCTCTGCTCCTACTATTTTGGTAGCGGGGCTCATCTCTTTAAAATAACTGGAAACGCCCGCTGCCAGGCCGCCGCCGCCCACCGGCAGAATCAATAAATCAATGGGTTCTTTCATGTCGGCCAGTATTTCTACGCCTACAGTTGCCTGGCCCTCAATACCTTTAGGATTGTCGAAAGGATGAATAAAAGAAGTCTGGAGCTGCTCCGAAAACTTAAGGGCCTCGAAGTAACAATCATCAAAAGTATCGCCTACCAAAACTACTTCTACGTGTTCGCGGCCAAATAATTGTACTTGCTTAATTTTTTGGTTAGGCGTAGTTATGGGCATAAAAATATGGCCCGGAATACCCATTTTATGGCAAGAATAAGCCACCCCTTGCGCATGATTACCGGCACTGGCACACACCACGCCATTTATTAACTGCTCCGGCGACAAGCTTTGCATAATATTATAAGCGCCTCGCAATTTATACGAACGTACTACCTGCAAATCTTCCCGTTTCAGGTAAATATTGGCCCCATACCGCTCCGATAAATTCATGCTCCGGATAAGTGGGGTACGCACAACTACTCCTTTTAATCTTTCTTCGGCAGCTTGTATTCCTTCTACACTTACTAAACGCTTTACCGCTGCCTGCGCTACTTCTGACATTTTATTACCTGTTTATACAAGCTAAAAGGCCACAGTTACAGAATTGTTATTTATTTCTGTTACTGTGGCCTCATAACTATAAGTTTAAATTAATTAGTTGTTTTGCGGACGTAACTTACGCACTTGCGCGCCGGCTTGCCACATTTCTGAATCGCGCAGTTCTTTTAACTCAGCGTCCAGTTTTTCGCGGTAATCAGGCTGGCTGTTGGTATCGATAGAGCGTTGGGCTTCCTGGCCGGTAGCTACGCTGTCGTACAGGTCTTCAAATACGGGAGCAACCGCATCACGGAATTTGTTTTTCCAGTCTAAAGCACCGCGTTGCGCCGTGGTAGAGCAATTGGCGTACATCCAGTCCATACCGTTTTCAGCAACTAACAAAATTAAGCTTTCGGTTAATTCTTCTACGGTTTCGTTGAAAGACTCAGAAGGCGAGTGACCGCGTTTGCGCAGCAGGTTGTATTGTGCTTCCAGGATACCGGCTAAAGCACCCATTAAGGTACCACGCTCGCCAGTTAAATCAGAATATACTTCTTTTTTGAAATCGGTTTCGAATAAATAACCAGAACCAACGCCAATACCCAAAGCCACTACTTTATCGCGGGCCTGGCCAGAAGCATCCTGGTAAATGGCGAAGCTGGAGTTAAGGCCTTTTCCTTCCAGGAACATCCGGCGTAAGCTGGTACCAGAACCTTTAGGAGCTACCAGAATAACATCAACATCTTTAGGCGGCACAATACCGGTGCGCTCGCTGAAAGTAACGCCGAAACCATGAGAGAAATAAAGGGTTTTACCTGGTTTTAAGGCTTTTTGTACCATAGGCCAAGCCGAAATCTGGCCGGCATCTGATAACAAGAACTGTAAAATGGTACCACGCTCGCAAGCCTCTTCCAGTTCGAACAAAGTTTCACCTTCTACCCAACCATCTTTCAGGGCTTTTTCCCAGGTTTTAGAATCTTTCCGCTGACCAACAATTACGTTAAAGCCGTTATCGCGCAGGTTTAACGCCTGGCCGGGACCTTGAACGCCGTAACCTAATACTGCAATTACTTCATTTTTGAGTACTTCCCGCGCTTTTTCGAGGGGGAATTCTTCACGGGTTACTACGTTTTCTTCTGTTCCGCCGAAGTTGATTTTTGCCATTGTTTTATTATTTATTATTATTTAAAAGGTAATATTTATTAAAGTTAAGCCACTAATTCTAAGCTTATTAGTTGGCAGTAGTTGTTTTGATAGCTTAACCGGCTTTGGGTTATACATGGGCCTCGGCCTGCTCGCGCAGGTAAGTACTCAGGTCTTTCATGTGTTTGGTAATAGCTACCCGGCCGGAACGGGAAAACTGGAGAATACCAAAAGGCTTTAATTGTTCGAACAACTCCCGGGTTTCTTCCAGGTGGCCGGTTTTTTCAATAATAATGTATTGCGGATCTACCGTTAAAATACGCGCATGACTGTCGCGCACAATTTTTTCTACTTCGTGGCCACTTATTAAAGAGGTCATGGGTATTTTATACAGGGCCATTTCCTGGAAAACAGTTTCTTCTTCGCGATAAAAAGAAGCCCGCAACACATCTACTTGTTTGGCGATTTGTTTTACCAGTTTTTCGACCTGCTCGTAGCGGGCCCGGATAATAATGGTATACCGGTAAACGCCCGGCACTTCCGACTCTGAGGCGGTAAGGCTTTCGATATTTATATGCCGCCGGGTAAAAATAATAATGATGCGATTTAGCAGACCTACTCTATTTTCGGTAAAGGCAAATATGGTATAATTTTGTTCTTCTGAATCGGCGTAATTTGGTATTGAATCCATTGCTGCATTTTTTATTGCTGCGGCCAGAGGCGGAATATTATTTTATTTCTTTTAATATTCCTCGCCTGGCTGTAAGTATTATTTTTTAAGTTAACTGCTTAATAAACCAACTAGTCTAACCGGATATTGGCTACTGAATCGCCGGCCGGAACCATCGGGAAAACGTTTTCTTCTTTCTCCACTACTACTTCCAACAAGTAAGGGCCTTCGTGATCCAGCATTTGTTTTATCTGCGCCGCCAAATCAGTCCGTTCGGTTACTTTGCTGCCGGCTATGCCATAGGCTTTGGCAATTCCCACAAAATCGGGGTTTACCATTTCGGTAAACGAGTACCGTTTCTGGTGGAACAATTGCTGCCACTGCCGCACCATGCCCAAAAAATTATTGTTCAGGATTACTATTTTTACGCCAATCTGGTACTGGAAAATACAGCCTAATTCCTGAATGGTCATCTGGAAACCACCGTCGCCGATAATGGCAATTACCTGCCGGTGCGGCGCGCCTACTTTGGCGCCCATAGCTGCCGGTAAACAGAAGCCCATGGTACCTAAGCCACCTGAGGTAATATTACTGCGGATTTCCTTAAAGTTGTAATAACGCATGCCCATCATCTGGTGCTGCCCTACGTCGGTAACCACCACCGCCTTGCCGTCGGTCAGTTCCGAGATCAGGCGTACAGCCTCGCCCATTTGCAAGCCTGGCGTGTTCGGGTAAAGCTTTTCCCGGATAACTTTATCAAACTCTATTTTATAACATTCGAAAAAACTTTGTACCCATTCGGTATGGTCCCGCTTTTCTAGCAGCGGCATTAGGGCCAATAGGGCTTCCCGGGCATCGGCGTTCACAGCCACATCGGCGCGCACGTTTTTATTTATTTCGGCGGCATCAATCTCAATATGAATAATTTTGGCTTGCTTGGCATACCGTTTTAAATCGCCGGTTACCCGGTCGTCGAAACGCATGCCAATGGCAATAAGTACATCGCACTCGTTCGTTTTTACATTAGGGCCGTAGTTGCCGTGCATACCCAGCATACCTACGTTGAGCGGGTGCTCGGTAGGTAAACCCGATAAGCCCAATATAGTCCAGGCGGCCGGCAAACCAGCTTTCTCGATAAATTCTTTAAATTCTTTTTCGGCCCGCGATAAAAGCACACCTTGTCCCCAGATTACAAAAGGTTTTTTAGCCTGGTTAATTAACGCGGCGGCGGCTTCTACTTCGGCAATTTTTAACTTAGGAACCGGAATGTAGCTGGAAATTTTTTTCCACTTTTTGTAATCAAACTCAAAAGTGGCATTCTGAGCATCTTTGGTAATATCAATCAATACCGGACCGGGCCGGCCAGAGGTAGCAATGTAAAAAGCTTTGGCAATGGCTTCCGGAATTTCTTCGGCACGGGTTACCTGGTAGCTCCATTTGGTTACCGGCATGGTTACGCCCAGAACGTCCGTTTCCTGGAAAGCATCGGTACCCAATAAATGCGAAAATACTTGCCCGGTTATACAAATCATGGGCGTAGAATCTATTTGGGCATCGGCAATACCGGTAATTAAATTAGTAGCACCAGGGCCGGAGGTGGCAAAACAAACACCCGGTCGGCCGGTAATACGGGCATAACCCTGAGCCGCGTGGGCGCCACCTTGCTCGTGCCGCACCAAATAATGCTTCAGCTGGTCGTTAAAATCATATAGTGCATCGTAAATGGGCATAATTGCGCCCCCCGGGTAGCCAAATACGGTGTCTACCCCTTCTTCCAACAACGAGAGTAATACGCCTTGGGCGCCGGTAACCAACGTCTTTTTTGGTGCTGGCTTCAGTTCCTTTTCTTTGATCTCTACTGCTACACTCATGACTTTTAACCTTAGGTTTTACTTTAATAACCCTTTTGCAAAGATAATTATTCCCCGCAAGGGTTTTATTTTTTCTTTATATACTGAATATCAATAAAATAAATTATCTGTCTGTTACACAACCTTCTGATGCCGACGACACCAACTTGGCGTACTTATATAAAATACCCGTATTTTTGCGCAAAGGCCGCGGCTGCCAGGCCGCTTTCCGGCGGGCAATTTCTTCTGCGCTCAAATCTACTTCCAGGCGATTGTTCACGGCATCAATGGTAATTTTATCGCCATCCTGAATTAAGCCCAGCATACCGCCCACGTGGGCTTCCGGCGTAATGTGGCCTACCACAAAACCGTGGGTACCGCCCGAAAAACGGCCATCGGTAATTAATGCCACCGATTTACCTAAGCCGGCTCCCATAATTAAAGAAGTAGGCTTCAGCATTTCCGGCATACCGGGACCGCCTTTTGGCCCTTCGTACCGTATTACCAGCACATCGCCGGCTTTTACTTTACCCGATAATATACCGTCATTGGCCTCAAACTCACCGTCGAACACCACGGCTGTACCGGTAAATAATTCGCCTTCTTTGCCCGTAATTTTGGCTACCGCTCCTTGCTCGGCCAGGTTGCCGTACAAAATCCGTATGTGGCCAGTCTCTTTAATGGGCTGATCTAATGGCATAATTACATCCTGGCCTTCGGTCATGTCGGGTACGTTTGCCAGGTTTTCGGCTATGGTTTTACCAGTTACGGTTAAGCAATCGCCGTGCAGCAAGCCGGCTTTTAACAACATTTTCATTACGGCCGGAATACCGCCAATCTGGTGCACGGCTTCCATGTGGTATTTACCGCTAGGTTTCATATCGGCCAATAAAGGCGTTTTATCACTAATGCGCTGGAAATCGTCGATGGTAATATCTACCCCGGCCGTGCGGGCAATGGCTAGCAGGTGCAGTACCGCGTTGGTTGAGCCGCCTAATACGGTTACCACCACCATTGCATTTTCAAAAGCTTTTTTCGTCATGATATCCAGCGGCTTGATATCTTTTTCCAGCAGCTGGCGGATAGCTATACCAGCCTGCACACATTCTTCGCTTTTCTCCGGGCCAATAGCGGGGTTAGAAGAAGAGTAAGGCAAGGCCATACCCAATGCTTCGGCCGCTGAAGCCATGGTATTGGCCGTATACATACCTCCACAGGCGCCTGCTCCCGGACAAGCGTGTTCTATCACGCCTTTAAAATCTTCCGGCGAAATGGTACCGGCATATTTTTCGCCGAGAGCTTCAAACGCCGAAACAATATCTAATCTTTTATCCGTGAATTTACCGGCCGCATCGCAGTAATTACCCGAAGCAATGGTACCGCCGTACACCATAATAGATGGGCGGTTTAAGCGGGCAAAGCTAATTAGGGCACCGGGCATATTTTTATCGCAACCTACTACGGCAATTACCCCGTCGTAACTCTGGGCATTTACTACGGTTTCAATAGAATCAGCAATAATATCGCGCGAGGGCAAAGAATAGCGCATGCCCGGCGTACCCATCGAAATACCATCGCTTACGCCAATGGTATGAAATATTAAACCCAATACATCATCGGTGCTGTTAACCCCATCTTTCACCAGTTTGGCTAAGTCGTTCAGGTGCATATTGCAGGGATTGCCATCAAACCCGGTACTTACCACTCCTATCTGGGCTTTTTGTAAATCGGCGTTAGAAAGGCCTATAGCGTGCAACATGGCCTGGGCAGCCGGATTGGTTTCTTCCTGGGTAACCAGGTAACTGTAGCGGTTTAATTTAGTACTCATGCGTATGGGTAAAAAGGTTTAATTCTTTAACTTCTATTCAGCCATTTATTTCCCGAGCACACCTTTAAAAAAAAGCGCCACTCTTTCGGGAATGGCGCTTCTACAATATTTTAAAACTAGATCACACCATCAACCGCTTAGCATCAATAATGACGCTAAAAATAATTCGGCTTAGAATGACGCTGCGAAAGTTCATGTTCCGGTTGGCTCGGTAAATGCTTTAAATTGGGGCGCTAAGTAATTAATTATTTAGAACAAAACAAAATATAAATTTTAATTTCAAAGGTAATTTTTCATATTGGCACCCGCAAATCCACTGCTTTAGCCGGTGGGCCTATTATTTTAAAAAATTAAAAATATAGAGGCAATTAACCGTCTTGGTTTTAGATTTTTGTTAATGGGCGCTTGCATAATTTATTTACAACAACTACAACGGTGGTAAAATATTAGCTTTTAAATTTGCCCGTGGCAAAAAAATAAAGCCGATAGCTTACAGCAACATACAAAATTATTATACATGGTAGTTCTTAAATTTGGCGGTTCTTCGGTAAGCACCCCCGAAAATATTTTAAAAGTCCTGGAAATTGTACGGTCGCATGCTTCTATAAAACAACTGGCCGTAGTAGTATCGGCGTTTGGCGGCCTTACCGACCACCTGCTGCATACCAGCCGGCTGGCCGAGCGCGGCGACGATACTTTTAAAGAGGCATTGGTTAAAATAGAAGAACGGCATTTAGCGGCTATTAAAGAGCTGATTCATGCCAAACGCCAGAGCTCCATTGTAGCCAACGTTAAATTTATATTAAATGAGCTCGAAGATATTATGCAGGGTGTTTTCCTGGTAAAAGAGCTCAGCCCCAAAACCCTGGATTTTATCTTGAGTTTCGGCGAACGGCTGTCGTCGTATATTGTGGCCGAAGCGTTTAAAGAAAATGGCTTACCGGCTACGGCCGTAGATTACCGGAACTTTATTATTACCGATAACAATTTTGGTAACGCCCGGGTAAATTTTGAACTGACCAACGCCAATATTCAGCAATATTTTAACGGCAACGGCGAGTCTCTGGCAGTGGTACCGGGTTTTATCTCCACTACCGATAACGGCACTACCACCACTTTAGGGCGCGGGGGCTCAGATTATACCGCCGCCATAATTGCCGCTGCCATTGATGCCTCTGACCTGGAAATCTGGACCGATGTGAGCGGCATGATGACCGCCGATCCGCGCCGGGTAAAGAATGCCATTCCCATCGACGAAATGTCGTACGAAGAAGCATTGGAGCTTTCTTACTTTGGAGCTAAAATTATTTATCCGCCTACCATCCAACCGGCGTTAAGCAAGCATATTCCTATCCGGCTGAAAAATACTTTTGTGCCTACTGCGCATGGCACGGTTATTACCCACCAGCCCCGCCGCAGCGAGGCGCCGGTAAAAGGTATTTCTTCTATCGAAAATATTACTTTGCTCACGATATCGGGCAGCGGCATGGTGGGTGCTACCGGCGTTGCCATGCGCTTTTTTGGGGCTTTGGGCCGCAAAGGCGTAAACGTAATATTAATTACCCAAGCTTCATCGGAGCACTCTATTAGTGTGGGCATTAACCAAAAAGATGCTATCCGGGCGCAGCAGGCCGTAGAAGAAGAATTTACTTTAGAAATGAAAGCCGGCATTGTGGATCAGGTACAACTGGAAAGCGATTTGGCCATTGTAGCTTTAGTAGGCTCTAATATGCGAAACTCGCCGGGTATTGCGGGTAAACTGTTCAGCGCCTTGGGCCGCAACGGCATCAATATCAGCGCCATTGCACAGGGAACCTCAGAGCTTAATATCTCTTGCGTAATTCAGAAGAAAGACGAAGAAAAAGCCCTGAATACCTTGCACGAGGCATTTTTCCTGTCCGAAACCAAAACCCTGCATTTATTTGTGGTGGGCACCGGCACCGTGGGCGCTACTTTATTAAACCAAATCAGTAGCCAGGCAGCCAATTTATACAAGGCCCATAATATTGCCTTGCGGTTAGTGGGCTTATCCAATTCCCGTAATTATTTGTTTAATGAAGCCGGTATTCCGCTGGATTCGTGTCAGGAAGCGCTTAAAAACTCGACCGAAGCCTCCAGCATTGATATATTTGTGAACAAAATGCTGGAGCTTAACCTGCCCAATACCATTTTTGTTGACTCTACCGCCAGTGCCGAGGTAGCCGCCGTGTACCAGACATTGCTCGATAAAAGTATATCTATTGTTACGCCTAATAAAATTGCAGCTTCGGGCAATTACCATAATTACCGGCAATTAAAAGCATTAGCTGCCAAACGCGGTGTAAAGTTTTTGTTCGAAACCAACGTAGGCGCCGGCTTGCCTATTATTAGCACCCTAAACGATTTAATCCGCAGCGGCGACACCGTGTTAAAAATTGAAGGAATATTTTCTGGCACCATGAATTATTTGTTTAACACGGTAAGTGCCGAGAAAAAACTCAGTACCGTAGTGCAGGAAGCCATGGATCTGGGTTACGCCGAACCTGACCCGCGCATAGATTTAAGTGGTAAAGATGTAGCCCGGAAAATATTAATTCTGGCCCGCGAAACCGGCGAAAACCTGGAACTGGAAGATGTAGCCATTAAACCATTTTTACCGGCCAACTGCCTGCAAGATGGCCCTATGGATGAATTCTGGGCAAACCTGCGGGCTTACGAAGATACCTTTGAAGCCCAACGCGCCGAACTGGAAAAACAAGGCAAAGGCTATCGTTTAATTGCCTCCTGGGAAGCCGGCAAAGCCCGCATAGAACTACGCGAAATAGAAAAAGGCCATCCGTTTTATTCGGTAGCCGGTAGCGATAATATTATTTTATTTACCACCGAGCGCTACAAAGTACAACCCCTGATTATTAAAGGCTCGGGGGCCGGTGCCGAAGTTACGGCGGCCGGAGTATTTGCCGATATTATCCGAATTGCGAATTAGTTATTAGTTATTAGTGGTTAGTGGTTAGTTCTGGAGGGGTTAAAATCCAACCACTCCCACCCTTCCTTAGCTAAGGCGGGGAGTTGGTCTAACTGGTAATTAGCTACAAGTTAATTTAAGGTAGATGTACTGGAGATGGTAAATTTTTAATATTGCTCATTATGTCTGCTGGCGCGAGCGTCCCGCTCGTGTCTATTTCCCGCCGGCCTCTGGCCGATGAATTTTAAGATAAAATTGGCCGGAGGCCAGTTAAATACAAGGCACGAGTGGGGCGCTCGCGCCAGAAATGCAGAATAAACGCAATGGGAAATATCCTATTGCAGCCGAAAGCGTAATCTTGCTCCCCTCCTAAGTTTAGGAGGGGTTGGGGGTGGTTGTTTTATCCCCAGAACAAAAATATAAACCAGAAGCACAACCTTCTGGCATAAATAAATGAAAGAAAGTATCAGAGTATTTTCGCCGGCAACGGTAGCCAATGTGGCCTGTGGTTTTGATGTACTGGGCTTTGCCCTCGAAAACCCCGGCGACGAAATAGAAGTACGTCCGCGCAATGAACCGGGCTTTACCGTCATCAACAAAACCCCGGATACGGTTTTCCCGAGCGACCCGAACAAGAATACGGCCGTTGTTTCCCTAAAAGCTTATTTGGAGCATATCAACTCCGATCAGGGCTTTGAAATCACTTTTCACTCCAAAATAAAACCCGGCAGCGGTATTGGTTCCAGCTCGGCGAGTGCGGCCGCCAGTGTTTTTGCGGTAAACGAATTACTGGGCCGGCCTCTGGCACAAGCCGATTTGGTGCAATTTGCCATGCAAGGCGAAAAAGCCGCCGCTGGCGTTGCCCACGCCGATAACGTAGCGCCGGCCATTTTGGGTGGTTTCGTGCTGGTGCGCAGCTACAACCCACTGGACATAATCCAGATTCCTTACCCCCAAGAGCTGCACTGCACCATTATTCACCCGCAAATTGAGGTAAAAACCGAAGATGCCCGTAAAATATTAAAGAAAGGCATTACCCTGAAAGACGCCGTAACCCAATGGGGCAACATTGCCGGCCTGATTGCTGGTTTAATGAAAGGCGATTATGGCCTGATTGGCCGTTCGTTAAAAGATGTAATTATTGAGCCAATCCGCTCTACCTTAATTCCGGGTTTCGACCAGGTAAAGGAAGCAGCACTGGCCCACGGGGCTTTAGGCGCCAGCATTTCGGGTTCGGGCCCGTCTATGTTTGCCCTGAGCAGTTCCTTAGAAACCGCCCAGCAAGTAGCCCTGGCCATGACCGACACGTTCAGCAAATTTGAAATTGAAAACCACAGTTATGTGTGTAAAATAAACAAGCAAGGGCCCAGAATTTTGTAGATTTCAGTAATTAGTTGTTAGTTAAAATGCTCACAACTGGTTTACAAATAATCAGGATTAAAGCGAGTAGCAGTCGCTAATAAGAAATTAAAAATAGATAACCTTAGTTATTTTTTTTCCTGTTTTACCATAAAAACTAAAGACTAATAGCTAACAACTTACAACTAAAAATGTCTTTTTACAGCACGAATAAACAAACCCCGGTAGTAAGCCTGAAAGAGGCCGTAGTAAAAGGTTTGGCCGACGACAATGGCTTGTTTATGCCTACCCATATACCGCAATTACCAACTTCTTTTTTCCAGAATATTCAGAACTTAACCTTACCCGAAATTGCGCTGGAAGTAGCTGCAACGCTGCTGAAAGATGAAATTAGCCGGGAAGATTTGCGGAATATTGTGGAAGACAGCCTGAACTTTGATATTCCGGTGGTTAAGGTGCACGACAATATTTATTCCCTGGAATTATTTCATGGTCCTACCTCGGCTTTTAAAGATGTAGGTGCCCGCTTTATGGCGCGTTTGCTGGCCCACTTTACCCAAGGCAGCCAGAAACAACTTACCGTACTGGTAGCCACCTCCGGCGATACCGGCAGCGCGGTAGCCAATGGCTTTTTGGGCGTACCGGGTATTAACGTGGTTATCTTGTACCCCAGCGGCAAAGTAAGCGATATCCAGGAAAAACAGTTAACCACGTTGGGCCAGAATATTACAGCTTTAGAAATAGACGGCACCTTCGACGATTGCCAGTACCTCGTAAAAAAAGCTTTCCTGGACAAAGACCTGAACCAGAAACTGCAACTCACCTCGGCTAACTCTATTAATATTGCCAGACTTATTCCGCAATCTTTTTATTACTACTACGCCTACGCGCAGGTAAAAGAGAAGGGGCAAGAAGTCGTTTTCTCGACGCCAAGCGGTAACTTTGGCAATATTACCGGCGGTTTGCTGGCCAAACGTATGGGCTTACCGGTGTATAAATTTTTGGCCGCTACCAACCGCAACGATATTGTACCGGAATATTTGCACACCGGCCATTATTTGCCGCGCCCGTCGGAGCATACCATTTCCAACGCCATGGACGTGGGTAATCCCAGCAATTTTGCCCGCCTGATGGATATGTACGGCAACTCCCTGGAAAAAATGCGGGAAGAAGTAATTGGTTACCGGTTCTCCGACGACGAAACCCGCCAGCTCATGCAGGAAGTTTACCAGCAATACAACTACATGCTGGATCCGCACGGCGCTATTGGCTATGGTGCCCTCCGCGATTACTTAAAAGACAAACCCAACCTAACCGGTATTTTCCTGGAAACAGCGCACCCTGCCAAATTTATCGACATTGTTGAAGAAACGATTGGCCGGAAAATAGAAGTACCCGAAAATTTAGCACAACTGCTGCACCGGCCAAAAGAATCGGTAAAAATGAGCCAAAATTACAACGACCTAAAAGAATTTATTCTGAGTCGCGTTTAGGTACACAAATTAAAAAAAACAGATTTCTGTTTACAATTAATGCAAGAGTTCCTAACTTGTAAAAATATCTTTATTTAATACTTTAAATTTTTAATCTTTATACCTATCATCATGAACAACGATAAGGTCTATATCTTTGATACCACGCTGCGCGACGGCGAACAGGTTCCCGGCTGCCAGTTGAATACCCGCGAAAAAATAGAGGTAGCTCTGGCCCTGGAAGAACTAGGGGTAGATATTATCGAAGCCGGTTTTCCTATTTCCAGCCCCGGCGATTTTACTTCTATTGTAGAAATTTCCAAAGCCATTTCGGAGCCCGTAATTTGCGCCCTTACCCGGGCCCGCAAAGAAGATATTGATGTTGCCGTTGATTCTTTAAAATTTGCCAAGCGCAAACGCATTCATACCGGTATTGGGGCATCGGATATGCACATTCAGTATAAATTTAACTCAACCCGCGAAGAAGTACTGGAGCGGGGCGTTTGGGCTGTGCAATATGCCAAGCAGTTTGTAGAAGACATTGAATTTTACGCCGAAGATGCCGGCCGCGCCGATTTGCCTTTCCTGGCTCAAATGGTGGAAGCCGTAATTGCCGCCGGCGCTACCGTGGTAAATATACCCGATACGACCGGTTATACCTTACCCTGGGATTACGGCCAGAAAATTAAATACCTGAAAGAAAACGTTAAAAATATCGACAAAGCTATTATTTCGGTGCATTGCCACAACGATTTAGGCTTGGCTACCGCCAACTCCGTAGCTGGGGTTATGAATGGTGCCCGCCAGATTGAGTGTACCATTAATGGCATTGGCGAACGCGCCGGCAATACCTCTTTGGAAGAAGTGGTCATGATTATGCAAAGCCACAAAGAGCTTAACCTAAGCACTGGGGTTAACTCAAAGCGTATTTACCCGGTTAGCCGGTTGGTATCGCGGTTAATGCGCATGCGGGTGCAACCGAACAAAGCCATTGTCGGCGACAATGCGTTTGCGCACTCGTCGGGTATTCACCAGGACGGCTTCCTGAAACACCGCGAAACTTACGAAGTAATCGACCCACATGATGTTGGGGTAGATAACTCTAAAATTGTATTAACTGCCCGTAGTGGCCGCGCCGCCCTGAAACACCGCATGGAAAACCTGGGCTATTTTATTTCAAAAGAAGAGCTGAATGAAATTTATAAAGACTACCTGGTGTTAGCAGATGAAGTAAAGGTAGTAAACGACGAACACTTAGCTGAACTTTACCAAAAAATTGAGATAAAAAAGGAGAAGGCCGGTATAAAAGCTTAATTCAGAATGGAATCCGATAAGAAAACATTATTTAAGAAAATTTGGGATGCCCACGTGGTAACCAGCATTGAAGATGGTCCGGATGTATTGTACATCGACCGCCACTTGATTCACGAAGTAACCAGTCCGCAAGCTTTTGCGGGCTTAGAAAAACGCGGTATCGGCGTATTCCGGACCCAGAACATACTGGCTACCGCCGACCACAACGTACCTACCAAAGATCAGCATTTGCCTATTGCCGAACCACTCTCCCGGTTTCAGGTAGATAAACTTACCGAAAACTGCGAGAAATTTGGCATTGAGCTATATGGCCTGGGTCACCCTTTTCAGGGCATTGTACACGTAATCGGGCCGGAACTGGGCGTAACCTTACCCGGCATGACCATTGTGTGCGGCGACAGCCATACCTCTACCCACGGCGCATTTGGCACTATTGCTTTTGGTATTGGTACTTCTGAAGTAGAGCAGGTTATGGCTACGCAATGCTTAATGCAGAGCAAGCCCAAAACCATGCGCATCAATATCGAAGGCGATTTGCACCCCGGCGTATTATCGAAAGATATTATTCTGTATATTATTTCTAAAATCTCGATGGGCGGCGCTACCGGTTACTTTGTGGAGTACGCCGGTTCGGCCATCCGTAGCCTGAGCATGGAAGCCCGCATGACCATCTGCAACATGAGCATTGAGATGGGTGCCCGCGGAGGCTTAATTGCCCCCGACGATATTACGTTTGATTACATTAAGGGCCGCGAATTTGCCCCTAAAGGCGAAAAATTTGCAGAAGCAGTAGCTTACTGGCGCACCCTCTTTACCGACGAAGGCGCTACCTTTGATGTAGAATATACCTACGATGCCGCCGACATTACCCCGATGATTACCTACGGTACTAACCCTGGTATGGGTATTAAAATTAACGAGCATATCCCAACAATAGAAGATTTAAAAGAAGAAAGCGGTAAAGCTTCTTTCGAAAAGTCTTTGGCGTACATGGGCTTTAATGCCGGCGACACCTTAATTGATAAACCGGTTAATTACGTGTTTATTGGTTCCTGCACCAATTCCCGCATCGAAGATTTACGCTTGGTAGCCGATTTTGTAAAAGGCAAGCGCAAAGCACCCAACGTAAACGCCATGATTGTACCGGGCTCGAAACAAGTAGAAAAACAAGCCATTGCCGAAGGTCTGGACAAAATATTACTGGAAGCTGGTTTTGAACTGCGCGAACCCGGTTGCTCGGCTTGTTTGGGCATGAACGAAGACAAAGTGCCCAAAGGCGAATATTGTGTTTCCACGTCTAACCGGAATTTTGAAGGCCGCCAGGGACCAGGCGCCCGCACCATGCTGGTAAGTCCGTTAACGGCTGCGGCCACTGCCATTACCGGCAAAATAACCGATGTTCGTGAACTTTTAAACGCTTAGCCCAAATGGAAAAATTTGTAAAGATAACCGCAACGGCCGTTCCGTTACCCATCGAAGATATTGATACCGACCAGATTATTCCGGCGCGTTTCCTGAAAGCCACTACCCGCGATGGCTTCGGCGATAACCTCTTCCGCGACTGGCGTTATGATAACCAGAATAATCCTAAGCCGGATTTTATCCTGAACAACCCCAACTATAGCGGGCAAATATTAGTAGCCGGTAAAAACTTTGGTTGCGGTTCCAGCCGCGAGCACGCTGCCTGGGCCATTGCCGATTATGGTTTTAAAGTAGTTATTTCCAGCTTCTTCGCCGATATTTTTAAAGGCAACGCCCTGAATAATGGTTTACTGCCGGTACAAGTTTCCGAATCATTCTTAGCCACCGTATTCGAGCATATTTTTGCCGATAAAAACACGCAATTAGAAGTAGATCTGGAAGCCCAAACCGTAACCATTGCGGGTACCAATATTTCGGAAAAGTTCGAAATTAACCAGTACAAAAAGACTTGCTTAATTAACGGCTACGACGATATTGATTATTTATTAGCCCTGAAAGATAAGATTGAAGCTTACGAGAAAACCAGCAAATATTTGAGCTTAGTTAATCAGGAGCAGGAAATTGAAGCTTAATTTTTAAGAATATATTATAGATAGAAAAGCCAGTTCAGATGAACTGGCTTTTTTTGTTCTATTCCATTTTACAGTATATTGTATATAGGTAATATTGATAGAATATTTTCTAGAACAACCGTGATGGATTAAATACTTTTATTAGATACTTTGTCCATTTCATTTTTATGAAATAATCTAAATACTAGCTGGTATTAATCACTTTTTACATTTTATGGTTAAAAAGAAAGGGCTGCTATCTTTATGATAGCAGCCCTTTTACATTCGGTTAATTTCTAGTAACCCGGGTTCTGTGTTAACCCTGGTTCCACCCTTAAGCTATTGGCATGAAATGGCCATAAATAATTATGGGGCTGGAATGAGCGGTCTTCAATTTTTAAGGAAACAAGCTCTCCATTCACCTTCGTGGTGTGTCCTAAGGCGGGTTTGTTTAACACATCCTCTGCTATTTTCCACCTGATGATGTCGTCATAGCGCAGGCCTTCTCCGGCTAACTCAATCCTTCTTTCATTTCGGATTAAATCAAGCCATTGCTGCTGATTATAACCAGTGTATGGAGATAAAGTCACATCCGCAAATTTCATGTCCAGGCCGGCACGCTGCCGCACCTGGTTGATGCAGCTTTTTGCTAAATTATCCACATCATTCATCATGATTTTTGCTTCCGCATAGGTTAATAATACTTCTGCATAACGCAAAAGCGGGAAATCCATATTACCACCCGACCTGAAAGCATCGGCATCGGAAACAAATTTTCTAAACCAATAGCCTGATTTACTTGCCCGTAGATTCTGATAATACATAGGGCTGCTTTGGTTATAAATATTAATCACTTCGCCGGAAAAGACATTTCCATGGCCCATAATAGACGCGGCATAACGCGGATCACGGTTCAGATTAGGATTTAGTTCATACTCTTCTTTTGTATGAAGCGGGCTGTTGTCAATGCTGTGCCCTTGTAAAGTCCAGTAAGAATCAACTAAAGATTTTACAGGAACAATGTAAGACTGCCCGTTACCTGTTCTGAAATGCGGCCCTAAATCCCGGAAGGAATTGCTGGCGGCATTACTCCGGCTTTCCTTGTTAAAGTGCATGATGAACTCCTTGTTATTGGCGTCGGCCACGTACTGAAACAAATCACCATACTTAGGATGCAAAGAGTACTTTTTACTGTCCATTATTTCTTTAGCCAACTTGGCTGCCAGTTCATAACGGCCATTGTAAAGTGCATACCGCATGGTTAAAGCCTTCAGAGAATTGCGGTTAAACATGTACTTGTCAGTCGTATACTCGTCTTCCGGCAGCTTATTTGCAACTTCCTCCGCTAATGGGAATAAAATATTCAATATCTCCTCTTTGGGTTTTGCCGGCTGTGTGGCCTCGGCTAAACTAGCAGGTTGCAAAAAAAACGGCACATCTCCCCAGCGGAAGGTTAATTCAAAGTAATGCCAGATCCGTAATGCCTCCAGTATGTTTTTGTATTTAGTCCGGATAGCTTCATCTTGTACATAAGGCACATCAGCATTAGCAATAAAGGTATTTAACCTACCTAAGTGCTTCATGTGCAGTTCATAATAAAACAAGAAGGCGGGGGTATTGCTGTTAATGTTTCCGTTGGCTATTTGCTGATGATGATGGCCTTCTACGCGGCTATAAGCATTATCAGATTTGCCATCTCGCATATAAAACATCATTTGATGGTTATTAGCAGTTGTGAACACATCTACATAACTGCTGTACACCACGCGGCGCAGGTCCTCTTCGGTATTAAAGAATTCAACAAACGATGTGGCGGTAGGGTCGGTTTTATCCAGCCAGCTTTCGCACCCTACCAAGCCCACTGACAAGGACAGGACTACGCATAATTTCTTTATATTTAACTTTCTCATTTCTGTTAATTTTCTTTTTAGAATATCAATCCTCTTACACCTAAACTAAAGACGGCCATTCTGGGGTAATTACCATTACCACCGTTTCTTTCTGGCTCAAGACCTTCCCATTTGGTAAAGGTGAAAGCATCCTGCGCATTGATATATACCCGAACGTTTTTAATGTTATTGCCCAGTTTTGGTATGGTATAGCCCAATTGAAGCATTTTGATCCGGAAGAAAGAGGCATCACTTAACCAAACATCGCTTAAAACGGCATTGGGACTGGTACCTGTCCAAACCCGTGGGAAGCGGCTGTTCTGGTTTTCAGGGGTCCACCGGTTTTGCATATATTCTACCCGCGGAACACCCAAGTTATTGTTTGTTCCATCTACTAAGATAGGATAGCCTTCCATGCCGCCCAAGCGGCCGGTGCGCTTACCAACACCTTGGCCCAGTACGCTGAAATCAAAACCTTTATAACTTAAATTCATGTTAACCGAGTAATTTAAATGTGGGAAGGGGTCTCCCAGATTAACTTTGTCCCGATCATTGATAACACCGTCGCCGTTTTGATCTACGTATTTGATATCGCCCGGAAGGGTGTTAGGTAATTTGGCAGAGGTTGCATTAACATCTTCTTTATCTCTAAAATAGCCGTTGCTCTGGTAGCCAAAGTAGTTATCAATGGCAATGCCGCGGTACCAAAGCTTGTCGTTGTTGTCTTTAAAGATTAACGTGTCTGACGTAGTGTAACCTGCTTTTAATACCCGGTTGGTGTTGTCAAAAAGCATCCCGCCAATGCTATAAGATAATTTACCTATTTTATCACTCCAGTTGGCAGAAACTTCCCAGCCTTTATTTTCTACTTCCCCAATGTTAATGGAGGAGGTTAGGTAGTACGATCCGGTAAGGGGAGGTACCGGGAAATCAGAATAAATCAGGTCATAGGAGTGCTTGTTATACACTTCAGCGGTTAGGTTCAGTTTGTTTTTTAAAGTGGTAAATTCAACCCCTAAGTTAGATTGCTTTTGTTTTTCCCATGAGAATAACGGATTAGGAACCCGCATGGTCCAACCCCAGGTGTTTACCACTTCCTGCCACAGGTAAGGGTCTACGTTTTCATTACCAATTAAACCATAAGAGTAGCGGAATTTCAGGTTATCTACAATACCACTCTTTTTCAGACCGGCCAAGAACTTTTCATTATGCGCATTCCAGGCAATGGCACCAGAGGGGAAGAAACCCCAGCGGTGTCCCGGAGAAAATTTACTGCTGCCATCCCGGCGGCCGGTAACCTCTATCAGGTAGCGCTCATCAAATGAATAGTTAAGCTTAGAAAAAAACGAGGCTTTGGTTACCTCGCGGTAGTCGGTGTAGTTATAGTTCATTACTTCAGAACCAGCTACCAGGTAGAGTTTGTCTTTTGCGCCCCGCAGGTCGCGCTCGTAATTAATATTGGCACGGGCCGTAATCTGACCCGAACTTACCCCTTGTTCAGCGGCAACGGCATTGCCCCAGGTAGTAACGGGTTTTCCATCGCCATCAAAAAATTTAAAGGTTTCTCTTTTAGATTTATTTGCCGATTTATTGATTACATAAGAAACATTACCATCAATACGCAGGTTGTTGTTAATAAAGTAGCTTGGTCTTAAGTTAATGGAACTCCGGTCGTGCAGTGCATTCCAGGACCCACCGTGGTTGATAGAAGCGACAGGGTTCATGTTATTATGCAGGATGTAATGATCTTGCCGGTCAGATTCGTAGAAAACGCTTTGGGTAGGATTCATTCTCTGGGCAATCTGGTATAATCCGTGCCCATCGTTATTTGCATTTAACCGGTTTACTTGTAAGCGATGTGCATAGAAATCGGCCAGTAAAACAAATTTATCCGCAATATTAATATTGGTGTTAAACCGGGTGCTGAATTTATTGGTACCCTCGAAGTTGTTTAACCCATTTTCTTCTAAGTAGCCAACCATTAAACTGAAAGTACCCACACCGCCACCGCCTGAAATATTAGCCGCCGTATTGTGGGAGTACGCCTGTCTTTCCATAACCTCACCTAACCAATCGGTATTAGGGGTTAATCCTTGGCTGGCTTTGGTGATGTCTTCCTCGGTGTAGAGCTGTGTTTGTCCCTGCATCGATCTTGCCTCATTGTTGAGGCGCATATAATCGGCCGAACCTACCAGGTTTGGTAAATCTATTGGTTTGCTAATGGCAGCCCAGGAATGCAAATCTACTTTAAACTGGGTAGTTGTACCCCGATTGGTTTCAATGATAATTACACCGTTGGCACCGCGTGAGCCATACATAGAGGCAGAAGCCGCATCTTTTAGTACCGTAATGCTTTTAATCTGGTTGGGGTCGATATCGGTCAGCGACTGCTCCATACCATCAACGATTACCAGTGGTGAAGCATTCTGAAGTGTACTGATACCCCGGATGGAAATAGATCCCGGAACGCTTCCGGGTAAGTTATTGCCCTGGGTCATGGTAACACCCGCAATAGTACCGCTAAAAGCTTCTTCTAATTTTGCCACCGGACGTGTTTTTACCTTTTCCACGTCTAAAACAGATATAGAAGAGGCAAGGTGCTTTCTTTCTACCTCGTTATACCCAACGATAACTACCTCGTTTAAACCAACACTCTTTTCCTCTAATACTATATTAATACTGGTTTTACCTTTTGTACTTACTTCCTGGCTATTAAAGCCTGTATAGCTAAACATTAAGGTTACATCTCCTTCCGTATTAATCTGAAAGGCACCCGCATTATCCGTAATAGCTCCTACATTCGAGCCTTTAACCAAAACAGAAACTGCCGGAAGTGGCGTTCCCTGCACATCTTTAACAGTACCCGTAATTGTTTTGTGTTGGGCGTGTAAAGAAAATGCTGACAATAAAAATGTCAGTAAAAATATAAACTTAAGATTATACATCTTTCTTCAAATTATAGGTTTTAAAATCAACTGCTCATATCCCTTAATAATATTGTCACAGTTATAATATCAATTCTTTAAGAGTCTGTTTGCATGTCTATTTTTAACTATAATCCTCCTTTCTTTTCATGTGTTCAGGGCTTTTTTAAAATGAGGCTGCTTTAAAGTGCTTTTATTTTTATTAAAAAAGTACAATAACTAAAACATAGTTTGTTTACTATGTATTTTTCTATTTTTTCTTAAGCTTCTTTAATGGGTAAGTTCCCAAAGGTTCTTTTGCTGTTTAGTGCCTCAAAAAGGGAATATCAAGAACAGTACAAACTATCACCTGTAAAAGAACAGATGCTTTTACCAAAATCTTCTAAGGATTATTCTATGCATTTCCACTAGAATTGAACTGGATAACAATGTATGCTCTTGATAACATTAAATAATAATTGGCTTTCTTTTATTCATAATTTAAGATAAGACATAAAGATGCCTTAGCAATTGAGTTAAATATGCTTAAATATGTTAGTTTTTAATTTAATTAAAAAAACTTTATCTATTTTTTTTTAAAAGTAAGCATCTATATTATAAGAATGTAGCCTTTTATTCCACGAATATTTTTAACATGTCCTAAAATCTAACCTATTCATAAATAAGTAAAGCGAACAGGCAAGTTGTCGCACTAAAGCAAACCAAAATGCCGTAAAAAGATCAAAATTCACATAGAAGCAAATAGCTGCGCCATCGAGCAATTTGAGATAGGAATTAAGAAATCAGAAGTATGCAGGGAAATAGATAGTTCAGAGACCACCTTCTGCAATTGAAAAATAAGATGGATTAGGACTGTCCGAACTACGTAATTTTATTAACTGGAGGAGGAGAACTTTATGCTTAAGTAACAGGTGGCAAACCTGAACTTTAACGAGACTAACTTACGTTTAGCGGACCTAAAAAAACTCTGAAGAAATTTCAGTTATGGGACTTACCTAATAGCTAACCGATTAATACTACGTTTCCATTACAAAGGCTTGTAAGCCGAAGATATTCTGCCACTCTGCTTAATATTATTTTAGTGCAAAAGACAGCTCAGCGATCAGGAAGCAGATGCCAGGGATTGTCCGGGTGTGGGTACAACACGGTTTTGCCGGTTCATTATCTTACTCCGGCAGAGGGCAAGAAATTCAATTCAAGGCACACCTTGCCGCTACAAAGTGGCTAGAATGAACCTTAGGATAAATTGATCCAGACATATTCAAAACCACCGCCCCCGGACCGCCCATAGCTCTCTACTGAACTTAAGTACCAGTCTATGAACGATGGTATTGATTAACTCTTGGATGTAAGAAGTTCTTAATACCAGGTAAAGAAAACAAAAAAGCAGCCTTTATATTAAAGACTGTCTTTTATCCCTTACGAAATTATTAAAACTAGTAAGCACCGCTTGAACCGCCACCACCAGTTGTTCCTCCGGTAGCAGTACCACCTGAAGTGGTTCCGCCCAATCTTGTGCCGCCAGTAGTGGTACCGCTAGTGGTTGTTCAGCCGGTGGAGTGCCTGAATTGGTACTATCGGTTAGCAGGACAAGGTTTAGCCATTTAAATAAACAGCTATTATCGGGCTGCAAAACCAAGTAGCGAATAATTTTATACTGGAAGAAATATTATAGAAATATTAATTGAGAAAGAAAGAAAGAATAATTACGCTTAAACAACAGTCAAATAGTTAAGAGCTTAAGCAAAAGCATCCTGCCCCGGGCAATACTACAGAAAGCAGAGCTGCTGCTACAGGTGGCATTAAGGATTTATGCAAGAAAGTTAGTTACCAGAACCCGTAGTGGCTTTTCTTAAAATATTGATAAAATAAAAAAGGCAACCAGCTTGCCTGGTTGCCCTTTTTATTTTATCAGGTTTCAGATTATCTCCCACCGGTTGTAGTACCGCTAGTTGAACCGCCACCAGTAGTCCCGCTGGTTGTGCCACTAGTAGTACCCACTGTGGTTCTGCCGGCAGTTGTTCCGCTGGTAGTACCTCTGGTGCCACTAGTAGTGCCAGTAGTAGTTCGGCCAGCGGTAGTACCGCTAGTTGTACCAGCCGTTGTGCCGGTAGTGGTTCCTGTGCGGCCGGCAGTAGTACCCGTGGTAGTACCAGTTGTAGTTCCGGTGGTTGAGCCGGCAGTAGTACCTCTGGTTGTACCGGCTGTGGTACCAGAAGTAGTCATACCCGCAGTAGTGCCAGTGCGCCCAGCGGTAGTACCGGCTGTGGTGCCAGTAGTGCTACGGCCGGCCGTAGTGCCACTGGTAGTGCCGGTAGTACTGCGGCCAGCGGTAGTGCCGCTAGTTGTGCCCGTAGTGCTACGCCCCGCCGTGGTGCCGGAGGTTGTACCCCGGCCAGCAGTAGTGCCCGAAGTTGAACCAGTTGTAGTTGAACCACTAGTTGTAGATCCAGATGTACCGCCAGCAGTAGTTCCGCCGGTAGTTTGTGCTGGTTTATCAAAGTCTTTTGTATGGTTATTTGTAGAGGCGGCAATAAGGGATGTTGATGAGAACATCAAAGCTGCAGCGAAAGCCGAAATCCAACCTTTTTTCATAAATTTAATTTATTTAAGTTTAAAGAAAACTAACAGCCTACTTTTACGCATATTCCAGAAAATATGGTTACCAAATTAATCTGGAATAAGTACTTATTTTTCATTTCAAATAATACATACAAGCCTTAAAACAGCCTTACCCCTTCTTTAAAGGTAGCTTTTTAGCCGAAACAAATTTTAATATTAGCTTAATTCTCACCAGAAATTAAGTATTTAATCTTACTTTTAAAAATATAATTTTATCTATATACCACTACTATATATTGCTGCTAACCTCCGTAATATTTGCAAAGCAAGGCAATCAATATTAACTGTTTTCAGAGATTAATATTTAGGAAGGCGTCAGATTAGGGTTCAACTTAACTCTGCCCTTCCCTTTTCCAGACAACTTTTTTTGTTACTAATGAATAGTAAAGCGCGTTATAACTAACTTTTGTTGTCATAAACTTTCTGAAGGTGTTACTACAGCCTTAATGTAACAAATAGCTGTTCCGGCAAAGCTTAACAAAACCAGCACTTTATTTAAATAAGCGGGGTATTATACCTGTAGTTAGATTTAGCAGCATAAATTGTTACGCCACTAGCTATTTACAAACAAATTTCTTCTGGCCTTATCCAGAACGAACTCTAATCTATAAATATACAGTAGCCAATACACCTATAGCGATGTAAATACTTAAATAACATCAACTTATACGTAATTATTAAACAATATTGAACCACTACCCGCGCAAGATTGTAATTTCCGCAGTTCGCAGAGAATAACTAAATAAACCAATTAAAACTATGTTAAAGGATATTTCCTTTTTCTATCAGAACCAGGAAGATTTAAACAAAGGCTACAGCGGCCGTTACATTATTATTAAGAATGAAACTATTCTGGGCGATTTTTGCAGTTGGCAGGAAGCTTCTTTAAAAGGCCTGGAATTATGTAAGGATGATGCCTTTTTTATTAAATATTGCGCACACAAAAATCCCCAAACTTTAACTATTGTTTAGGTCCTTTTAACCAGTATTGCCCCAAAGTGACATCCTTTAAGCTTATAAACTTTTATCTATAGGCTGCACGCTACTACTAATTCCTTTTACTTCTGGTTTATACTTTAAATATTTAGAATTGATTAAGGAACAACTACGCCAAACAATTAAGCCTGTAGTTCTAACTAAATATTAACCGAACCATGTACCCGGTGAAATTAAATTAACGAAATTGCGGTTAATAAATAAAGACATGATATTATTCTGCAATGGAGCTTACAAAAGAAGAATTTGACCATACAATTCAGGAAACGGTAGATAATTTATTGGTGGCCATGGCCGAACATGGCGAAATAAATCCGGAGAAGTTTTATAGCATGGCTTGCATTCTGGAAAATCTGGCTTTTTTTAGCCCGGTTATTTACGGGATTATGCAAACTGCTAAAAAGCAAAATTAAATATTTAGCTATCGGCAAAGCCGTTTATCTATTTTTACCGGGGCCGCTAAACTATATATTCTCATTTGGACCCCGGAGAAAAAGCGCCGCTAAACATACTTTAACTGCCTCGCTCCTTTTTTACTAAGGTAAAATAAAATCCTAAATACTTTATCGGGAAAGAATATTATCTGCTGCATTTGCTATGCCCAAGCTAATGGCTAACGCTTTCCTTTTAGCTGGTAAGTGCTTTTTTCAAGAATAATTTACCTTATATTATTATCTTACAACGTGTTTGTGCAGCGCCTTTATTTTTGTGCAAATGCCGGTCATTCATTCACCACAAAGCTTTAAAGTATGCCCCACCCTTTACCCAAAATAATATTTAAAATATATTTGCCAGCTGTGGTCTGCGGGCTGTTTTTATTATTACCGTTAATAAGTGTGGCCCAGGCAAATAAAAAAGCGGCGGTAAACGGCAAAATACTCGATGCCCAAACCGGTCAGCCACTGCCCTATGCCACCGTGCGGCTTTTTAAAAACTCCGGTAATGGTTTAGTGAGTGGAAATATTACCAATGAAGCCGGGCAGTTTACTTTAGATGCGCCCTTAGGCGAATTCTACGCCTTAATAGAATTTATGGGTTACAAAGCTTTAAAATCGCCCATCTTTAACTTAACCAACGATAAACCAGACCATAATTTAGGCACTTTAAAGCTGGAAACTGCTGCGGCCAAAACCCTGAACGAAGTGGTGGTGCAAGCCGAAAAAAGCAGCATGGAATTATCACTAGATAAAAAAATATTTAATGTAGGTCAGGATTTAGCCAATGCCGGCGGCTCGGCCACCGAAATATTAAGCAATATTCCGTCGGTTTCGGTAGATGCCGAAGGCAACGTAAAACTGCGGGGCAGCGAGAATGTCCGGATTTTGATCGACGGAAAACCATCGGGCCTGGTTAGTTTTAAGGGCGGCAGCGGGTTACAACAATTGCAGGGTAGTTTAATCGATAAAGTAGAAATTATTACCAACCCCTCGGCCCGCTACGAAGCCGAAGGTATGTCGGGCATTATAAACATTGTTTTAAAAAAAGAGCGTAAAAATGGCTTTAATGGTTCTTTTGAAGTTATTGCCGGCGAGCCTACCAATTACGGAGGGGCCGCTAACCTAAATTATCGCCATAACAAAGTTAACTTTTTTATAAACTATGGCTTGGCTTACCGCATTACGCCCAGTGTTGGTTCGCTTTACCAAGAACTACTTGCCGATAATACCGCCTCTTTTTTAAGGCAAAATTACAAAACCAAGCTACAGGGTTTTAACAACAATATTCGCGGCGGACTGGATTTCTTCTTTACCGAAACCAGCATCCTAACGGCATCTTACCTATTTAGGCGGAGCGATGTAAACCGCATCCGGAATATTCGCTACGAAGACTACGTGGCTGGCCAATCGCTGCAGAGTTATACCAAACGCAAACAAGACGAAGACGAAGATGAAGTTAATGCCGAGTATGCGCTTACTTACAAAAAAACGTTTGCCCGCCCCGGTCAGGAGCTAACCGCCGATTTCCGGTTTTTAGATTACTGGGAAAACTCCGACCAAATTTATACCCAAGACACGTACTCGCCGGAGGGCAACCGCGATATTTCTCAGTCTTTATACCAGCGGTCGATAAACGATGAGTACGAAAAACAATACCTGACCCAAGTAGACTACGTGCAGCCTTTTGGCGAAGGTGGCAAACTGGAGGCTGGCTTGCGCAGCAGCTTTCGTGATATGGTAAACGATTACTTAGTAGGCAACCAGGACGAGAACGGCGTAATAACCCCGCTACCCGGCTTTGATAATTATTTTATTTACGACGAGAATATTAACGCCATTTACGGGATACTGGGTAATAAAACCAAAAAACTATCGTACCAGGTGGGCTTGCGCGCCGAACATACCGATGTAAAAACCACTCTGCGCGAAACAAACGAAGTAAACCCGCGGCGTTACACCAATTTATTCCCGAGTGCGCATTTCACCTATAATTTACCCAAAGAGCACGCTTTGCAAGTAAGTTACGGCCGACGGGTGCGGCGCCCCGTTTACAACGATTTAAGCCCCTACTCTACTTTATCCGATAGCCGGAATGTAAATACTGGTAACCCGAACTTAAACCCGGAATTTACCCATGCCTTTGATTTTGGACACATTAAATATTTTGATAAAGGTTCGCTTTCGTCTTCGTTGTTTTACCGGCACTCTATTGGCCGTATTGCTACCATCCGGCGGGTAAATACCCAGGGAGTGGCTAACTTACGCCCCGAGAACCTGGAAGCCGAAGACGCTTTTGGCGCTGAATTTACCGGTTCTTTTACCCCGGTAGTCTGGTGGAAATTAGATCAGAGTTTTAACTTTTTCCACTCAATTATAGATGGCAGCAACTTCGCAGAAAACTTTAGTACCGATACCTACAGTTGGTTTACCCGGCACACTTCCCGGTTTTCGCTCCCCAAAAATATTGATGTGCAGTTGCGCGGCAATTACGAAGCGCCGCAAAAAACACCTCAGGGCAGTCTGAAAGCTTTGTATTACCTGGATTTAGGCCTTAGCAAAGATTTTATGAATAAAAAAGGTACTATTACCCTCAATGCTCTCGATTTGTTTAACACCCGCATTACCCGGGCCATTTACCGGGGCACCGACCTGGACGGGGTTACTTTTTATACTAGCAGTAAGAACCAACCCCGCCGCCGCCAGGTAAACCTTACCATTAGTTACCGCCTGCACCAGAATGCCCCAACAAGCAAAGCCAAAACCCTGAGTCCCGACTAACTATATATTTATAAGTAAGTGGTCAGTTGCAAATTTTTAGAATAAAGAATTTTAGCTCTTTACATAAATAAATAATGTAAAATATTTTTTTGTTACTTAATAACAAAAAGCCCCAAATCAGGTTTATGCTGGTTTGGGGCTTTCTTATTAGCAGCCTTGTTAAATATAAGCTTTCTGG
>NZ_JBMQUD010000097.1:0-17017 GCF_057359045.1 Adhaeribacter sp. | reverse complement strand
GTAAACTGCTCGTCTTCCGTTTCGGCTTCTACATTAAACTTTTCGAAGTAACCCGTTACGGTGGTTATCATCAGGTGTTTTACTTTAAACTGTACTTCGCTGTGTGCCGGGTCTACTGCCCATTTAATACTTGACATAGTTACATAATTAAAATGTTGTACAATAAAGATGATTAAAGGTAATTATTTTTACATTTAAACATACCTACATAAATTGTATATACATGATTAACTTTTAGAAGTAGCATGTATATTTAGAAGTATACTTAAATAATCATTTTTAAGCTAATTTATATTATGAGCAGATTTGAAGCACTAATACTTACATGTAAACGTTTTTCCTTCTTACTACTTTAAATAATTTCTGGTAACCAAGAATAAGAAATAGACTTGAATATAAATTTACATACTGATGACTTTCAAATGTCAGTTCTGTATATTTAAACTTAGAACTTAATATCTGGCTCAAATGCAGCTTCAAAAGGAATTGCCAACAATAAAAGGTTTCTTTTTACCAGATGTTTTAGTAGTTTTGCTAATACCTTAATTATATCAAATTTTCATTATAAGATTTGAAGTTCAGAGCGTTATTTTTTACTGTTTTTATATTTTTGGGATCTTTGTTGCCTAATTCCGATTTGCACGAGCTTTCCAAAATCAGTACGCTCCTTCAACACTTTCAGGCGCACCAGGCTAAATTTCCGGGGCACGTTAGTTTCCTGGATTTTTTGAAAATGCACTACCAGGATGCCCAGCACATGCAGGCCGAAAACCACGATAACCTACCTTTTAAACATTTTGGTAATTCGCCTTACGATTATTTTGTAAATACTCCCCTGATTCAATCACCTGCTTCTGTGGCAGAATTTTGTCCGCGCGAAGTTTATCAAGTATTCAAACCCGCCGTACCCATAAGATTTACCGGTAGTATTTGGCAACCTCCCCAAACCGCTTAATATTCTCCTTCTTATTTATGTACAAATGCAAGCGCCATTAGCGCGGGTAATATTATTTGCCTGATGCTTACGTGGCTGTGGTTAAACCTTCGGTTTAGCCGGTTTAGAAAGAATATTTAACGGTTTAAATTAACACCTGCCCGGCAGGTGCCTAACAGCTTTTACATGCTGAATAAAATAATCCAATTTTCGATTAAAAATAAATTAATCGTGGGGCTGTTTACCCTGGCTTTAATTGGCTGGGGCATCTATAATATTACCAAGCTCCCCATCGATGCCGTGCCTGATATCACGAATAACCAGGTACAGGTAATTACAGTTTCGCCGGCGCTGGGAGCCCAGGAAGTTGAACGGCTTATTTCATTTCCGGTAGAGTTATCGGTGGCCAGCGTACCCGGTATTATCGAAATCCGGTCGTTTTCTCGGTTTGGGTTATCGCTGGTAACAGTGGTATTCGAAGAAGAAACCGATATTTACTGGGCTAGACAACAAATAACCGAGAAGCTGAAAGAAGCCGAAGCCCAGATTCCGCCTGGTTTGGGAACTCCTGCTTTAGCCCCCGTAACCACCGGCTTAGGCGAAATTTACCAATATGAGCTGCATCCTACCAAAGGATACGAAGGTAAATATTCAGCTACCGAACTCCGTACCATTCAGGATTGGCTGGTGCGGCGGCAATTATTAGGTACACCGGGCGTGGCCGAAGTGAGTAGCTTTGGCGGCAACCTGAAACAATACGAAGTAGCCGTTGATCCCGATAAAATCCGGGCCATGAATATTTCTATAACTGAAATATTTGAGGCCCTCGCAAATAACAATGCCAATGCCGGGGGCGCGTACATCGAGAAAGACCCCAACGCTTATTTTATCCGGACCGAAGGTTTGGTTACGAGCCAGGCTGATATTGGGCAGATTGTGGTAAAAGATGCCAGCGATGGCGTGCCGGTACTAATAAGAGATGTAGCCGAAGTGCGGGAAGGCGCCGCTATCCGCTACGGCGCCATGGTTAAAGACGACGAAGGCGAAGTAGCCGGCGGCATTGTAATGATGCTAAAAGGCGAAAATTCTTCGAAAGTAATCGCGCGGGTAAAAGAAAAGATTGCCCAAATCCAGAAAACTTTACCGGCCGGCGTAAAAATAGAGCCTTTCCTGGACCGCACCAAACTGGTAAACCGGGCCATTAGTACTGTAGAGAAAAACCTGGCCGAAGGTGCCCTGATTGTGGTGTTCGTGCTGGTGTTGCTGCTGGGCAATTTGCGCGCCGGTTTGTTGGTGGCTTCGGTTATTCCGCTAGCTATGTTGTTTGCCGTTTCGCTCATGAACATGTTTGGTGTATCGGGTAACCTCATGAGTTTAGGCGCTCTGGATTTTGGGTTGATTGTGGATGGCGCAGTAATTATTGTGGAAAGTGTAATTCACCGGATACAACTAAGCAATCACCACCTTTTGGGCATCAAAAAACTAAGCCGCAAACAGATGGACCACGAGGTGTACGAGTCGGCAAGTAAGATGATGGGTTTTGCGGCTTTCGGGCAAATTATTATCCTGATTGTGTACTTACCTATTCTGGCTCTGGTGGGCATAGAAGGCAAGATGTTTAAACCCATGGCACAAACCGTAGCCTTTGCCATTCTGGGGGCTTTCTTATTATCGCTTACCTACGTGCCCATGATGGCTTCTTTGTTTTTAAGCCGCAAAACAAAGCATAAAGAAAATATTTCTGACCGTATTATGCACGCGGTAAACAAAGCTTACCAGCCGCTACTAAACCTGGCCTTACGCTTAAAAGGAGCAGTATTGTTGGTGGCGGTGGGATTATTTGCGCTGGCTTTGCTTTTATTTTCCCGGATGGGTGGCGAATTTATTCCTTCGCTGGATGAGGGCGATTTTGCCATTGAAACCCGCGTGCTCACTGGTAGTTCCCTGAACGAAACCATTGCTATTGTTAAAAAAGCTTCGGGTATTTTAAAAAAGACATTCCCGGAAGTAGAAAAAGTAGTAACCAAAATTGGCTCCGCTGAGGTGCCCACCGAACCCAATCCGGTAGAGTTAGGCGATATGATTGTGGTACTGAAAGACCAGCGCGAATGGACCAGCGCGAGCTCCCGCGAAGAACTGGCCGAAAAAATATCCGCTACTTTAACGCAAAACTTGCCGCAAGCTTCTTTTGGCGTGCAACAACCCATTCAGATGCGGTTTAATGAACTTATGACGGGAGCCCGGCAAGACGTGGTGGTAAAAGTTTACGGCGAAGACATGGATACCTTGGCGCTCTACGCCGAAAAATTAGGTAAACTGATTCAGCCGGTAAACGGGGCCGCAGATTTGTACATCGAGAAAATGACCGGTTTGCCGCAAATACAGGTAACCTACAACCGCGAAAACCTGGCCCGCTACGGCCTTAGCATTAACCACGTAAACCGCATTGTAACGGCGGCCTTTGCCGGCGAAGAAGCCGGACAGGTATACGAAGGCGAAAAACGCTTTGGTTTGGTGGTCCGGTTAGATAAGCAAAACCGCCGCGATATAACCGATGTGCAAAATTTATTTATCAGCAATGCGGCCGGGCAGCAGATACCGCTCAATCAATTGGCTACCGTAGAAATGAAAGACGGACCTAACCAGATTCAGCGCGACGGTGCCCGCCGCCGGATTACGGTGGGTTTTAACGTGCGTAACCGCGATGTGCAGAGCATTGTAGACGAGATTCAAACCAAAGTAGATAAGCGTTTGCATTTACCACCCGGTTATTTTATTACCTACGGCGGGCAGTTCCAGAACTTAATTGAGGCTAAGCAACGGTTGTCGGTGGCAGTGCCTATTGCTTTGCTGCTTATTTTTTTATTGCTGTTTTTTGCTTTTAAATCAATTAAGCAATCCGTTTTAATATTTACGGCTATTCCGCTGTCGGCCATTGGGGGCGTTTTTGCGTTGCTGTTGCGCGGTATGCCGTTTAGTATTTCGGCTGGCGTGGGTTTTATTGCTTTGTTTGGGGTGGCGGTACTCAATGGCATTGTACTTATTGGGTATTTTAACCAGTTAAAAGCCGGTGGCCTCACCGATATAGAAGAAATAATCCGGAAAGGTACCAAAGCCCGGCTGCGCCCAATAATTATGACCGCTACAGTGGCTTCGCTCGGGTTTTTACCCATGGCACTTTCCAATTCGGCGGGAGCCGAGGTGCAAAAACCTTTGGCTACGGTGGTTATTGGCGGTTTGGTTTCGGCTACCTTGCTTACGTTAGTGGTGCTGCCGGTAATTTATTATTTCTCCGAAAGAGGCATACGGCAACGGAAAGTGCTGGTAACGCTGTTATTGTTAATCGGGCCACTGGCCGCTTCGGCACAGCAAGTTCAACCAACTACAACTACCAGTTTAACCGAGGTATTGCGCCTGGCCGAAGAAAATAATGGCGAACTGAAAAAAGCCCGTTTGGAAGTAGAACTGCGCACCACACTCAAGAAAACGGCCCTTGATTTACCGAAAACGGAAATTAATTATTCCAAAGGGGAAATTAACAGTCCTGCCATCGATAATCGGGTGGGGATAGTGCAGAATATTCCGTTCCCAACTACTTTAAAAGCTCAGGGCAAATTATTACAGGAGCAACAGGTACTCAGCCAAAAGCAACTACTCACCGGCCAGCACGATTTAAAACTGCAAATACAACGGGAGTATACGCATTTGGCTTACCTACACGAAGTAACCAGCTCGTTGCAGCGCCAGGACAGCATTTTCCGGGTACTCGAAAGAGCCGCCGAAGTAAAATTCCGGACTGGTGAAAGTGGCTTATTGGAGAAAACCACCGCTACTACCCAACGCTTGGAGCTGGCCGACCGGTTGCGCCAAAACGAAGCGGGAATAAAAATTAGTTTGGCTAACCTAAACCGCTTGATTCAAGCCCCGCAGCCAGTTAATATTCAGCCGGAAAAATTAAACCGCACTTTAAGCCCGGATATAGTAGGTGGCACGGAACTGAACCACCCGCTCTTAACGGAGGCGCAGCAGCGCGTAACGGTGGCAGAACAGGAACAGCGCCTGGAAAAGAGAAAATTAGCCCCCGATATTTCGCTGGGTTATTTTAACCAAACCCTGATTGGTAGTTACGAAATGGATGGCCAAATGCAGAGCTACGGCCGGAGCAGCCGCTTTCAGGGCGTAGAAGCTGGATTATCCGTGCCTTTGGTGTTTGGCGCACAGTCGGCGCGGGTAAAAGCCGCCGGTTTAAGCCGGCAAATTGCCCAAACCGAGTTGCAGAACCAGCAAAACCGCTTGCAGCACGAGTTTACCGCTGCCCGCGAAAATAATCAGCGCCTACGCACCAGCCTTACTTTTTACCAGGAGCAGGTACTCGTAAATGCCCGCCTGGCCATGCGGCAAGCCGATAAGGCGTACCGCAGCGGCGAAACCAGTTACCTGCATTATTTACAGGCCGCCGACCAAATGCTCCGGTTGCAGCAAAATTATTTGCAATTGCTCCTGGATTACCGCTTATCTGTTTATCAATTAGAATATTTAGAAGGAAAATAATTTATGAAATCCTATATATTACCAGTGTTGTTGCTTGCCCTGCAATTAATGATTTACAGTTGCGGCGAAAAGAAAACCGAAACCACCGAGGCAGAGCCCTCCGAAGCAACGGCCGCTAACCCGGATTTAGTAATTCTTACCGATTTACAGTACCAGAATGCCGGTATTACGTTAGGTGCGCCAGAGCAGCGCATTATGGGTACCAGCCTGCAACTGACCGGTGAGGTTGATGTGCCCCCGGCCGGTCTCGTTAATATTTCGGTACCCTACGGAGGATTTTTGCGCCGAACCGAACTGATGCCGGGTACCCGCATTCGCAAAGGCCAGGTGCTAGCCCAACTTGAGCATCCCGATTACGTGCAACTGCAGCAAGATTACCTCGATACCCAGGCCAAAATACAAATGGCCCAACTGGAGTTTAACCGGCAAAAAGAACTTACCGAAGAGCAGGTAAGTGCTCTGAAAAACTTACAACAGGTGCGCACCGAGTTACAGTTGCTGCAAAATAATCGAGCTGGTTTGCGCCAAAAGCTGCAAATGATAAATATTAATCCGGATAGACTCACCAACAGCCGTATTTCCCGGTCTATAAGTATTTTATCACCAATTAACGGGTTTGTGAAAAATGTGAATGCAAATATTGGTCAGATGGTAAACGCCAGCGATGTGTTATTTGAATTGGTTAACACCGACGACATGCACATTAAATTAAATGTTTTTGAAAGAGACATTACTAAATTAAATACCGGCCAGAAGTTTACTTTCACGCTCCCGAACGATACCCAAGAGAGAAGCGCCGAAATAATATTGGTGGGACGTACCGTAGAAAACGACAAAACCATACCGGTACACGCACATTTGCAGCACGATGATCCCAAACTTATTCCGGGCATGTTTGTAAACGCCACCATTAAAACTGGTAATCAATCGGTAACGGTATTGCCCGAAACCGCCGTGGTGCAATACGAAGGCCAAAACTTTATTTTTGTACAGCAGGCGCAACACCAGTTTAAGCGGGTGCCCATAGAAACCGGCCTTAAAAACGAAGGCTTAGTAGAAGTTAAGTTGCCCGCCAACTTGAATAATTCTGACAAAATAGCGGTTAAGGGTGCTCATAATTTATTAGCCAAACAAGCCAACGCCGAGGAAGAAGAATAATCTGGGCCAGTTAAAGTAAGCTTTGTTTTAACTGAGTAAATTTAAACTGCGAAGCTGTTTATCATTAAATAAAATGAGATGATCCGTTGCTCTTGCTGGGTGTTTTCACCAGCAAGATATCCGGCACAAGCTTTAAAATCGGCGGTGATAACACCACCATTAGTGCCAGATCCTGCCCGGAACGGAAATAAGAAACAGCTCCATAATAAACTTTGCTGGTCTGTAGGCTCTAGGATATTAGACGATATCAGACAAAAAATAATATTTAAATTTCGGGCAAGGCCCTTAATTTTTAATAATTTAAAATAAATATTACCCACTTAAATAAAATCAGGATGGCAGCTTAACCGCCATCCTGATTTTTTTAAATATCCCCTTTGGTCATGAATGAATCAAATCTGCTAGTGAGATTCACTGGTTTCGAATCCGAAAAGGGTAAGTTTAGTGGGCTGCGCAGAAACTTTAATTTTAGAGATTTTGCTAAAGTCTGATAATTTTACCTGGTGTACTTCGCCGAGGGCCGGCATAGCAATATAGGCGTACCGGTCGGTAGCTTCTAAAACCGGTTTATACGTTTCGGTAGCGGCTGTAGCGGCCATTACCATTCCTTCTTTTTTCAGGTTACCAGTAGTTAAATCATAAACCTTTAGGGTGCCGTCTAAAAGTAAAATCAACAGGTTTTTGCCGGCCATATCTACTTTACACTGCATAATGTCGGTGCTTTCGTAAACTGGCTTAATCTGGTTAGCGGCCAGGTCAATCTCATAAACGCCTTTCAGGTTGGTAAAACCAATAAATTTTTTGGCTGTCGCGGCATATAAAACGGTGCCTATTCTTACTGTACCAAAGCCGGTAGGGTTGGGGATGTGGCGCTGTTGTCCGGTTTGCGTTACTACCAAAGCACCACCATCTGCCCCAAATACGGCATTGGTGCCATCGGTGGCATTGCCGTGTATCCGGCTGGTGGGCAGGGTAGAGGCAAATACTTCGGTTCCGGAAGCATTAATAATTTTTACGCCGTGCGGTCCGGACAACCCAGAAGCGTTATCGGTAATAGTAACGCCATAATTGCCGTTGTCAAACTTAACCATGGCACCATGGTGCGGTTGCAACCCGGCGTTAATTACCTGCATTTTGGCACCGGCGGTATGGAAATTTGCTTCTTTGGCAATGGTTAAAGTGCCGTCACCGTCGTTAAATACTATAGATTCATCACCTTTGGATTTAAAATGAGATGGTTTCAGGCCGGTTCCGGTTAAAGCGGCAAACTTAGGCGTGCCTTTAACATCTACATGGCCACCGTGGTATTCCAGGCCGCTGTCGAAAAATTCTACTAAGTTTTGGTTGCCGTGTAAGATCGCCGCATACCGGCCGGAAGCCGTTGGGTAAAGCGATGCATTGGCGTATTTACCCTCAAAAGATAAGACACTACCATCTGCCGGCTTTATCTGGGTTAAACTAGTGGAGGTACCGTCAGCGGTGAGTACCCGCACGAACTCAAATTCCTTGTCGGTGGAGCCTGGCCCGTGCTCGTGCTCGTCTTTTTCGCAAGAAGTAAATAATACTACGGCTAAGGAGCCTAATACAAGCTTGTTTAATGTTGATCTCATGTTTTTGTTAATTATTAGATTTAAAAGGTTAGTTAAATTTTATCTTTTTCGGGTTATTGTACTTTGGTAATAAAATCCAGCTCCACATCGGTTTCGCCAGTTGCGATGTTGTTGTTCTTGGTGCCGGTCTGGTGTTTTAAGGTAACTTTTAGCTTGCCGGTACTGGCCGCACCGGTGGTAATTTTGGTTTTTAAGCCGAGGGGCAGGTTATTGCGGTCTTTGTCGTCGTAGGCTACGGTTAAGTTTAAACCAGCCGTGGGCGTAAAAAAGAATTGGTGGTCTTCAGCTTCTTCCAAAATTTCAGCGGTGATATCTTCGGCCGGACTTTTGGATTCGTCGCGTAAAGTGATGGCAGTATTGTAAACGGCATTAGGTTTTAATACAATTTCATCGAACTGAATAGGCAGATTGCCGCCTTCCCCATCGGGGTCGCGGAAAGTAGCCGTTATAGAATTAGTGGTGCCAACTTCCTGCATCGTAAGCGTTACAGTGGTAATCAGTTCACTTTCGTTTTGCGGCGCTTCAGCATTATCCTTGTCGCAACTGCTAAGTAAACCAGCCGCTAAAAGCAGCAGGAGCTCGGTTATTAAAAAGTTTCGGTTACCCGTTTTTAATAAATTGGTAAGCATAATTTTTAATGGTTAAAGGTGAAGAGAAATTTATTTTTGATTAAAATTCAAAGGCAGGCGCACCCGTAAGACTATATTGCGGCCCATTTCGTCGGTAAAATACCGGAAGCGGTTCAGGTAGTCGCGGTAAGCCGTTTGGGCTAAGTTGTTACCCGATAGGCTGATTTCAACGGGCTGTTTACCCCAATAAAAAGTTTTTCCGAGACTCGCTTGCAACAAAAAATAACCGGGTGGCGGGGCTTTGTAATCGCCGTTAACTGGCATAAAGGTTATAGGATTATCCGCGTCTGGTGCGGGGTTATGGGTAGGGTAAGCCGGTACGCGGTTTTGCCGCCGCACCAGCAAACCGCCAAGTTGCAGGAATAAATTTTTGGCTTTACCGGTTTCGTAGCGGAGATGCGCATCAAAGCGGTCGGCGGGTATTAAAAGCAGATAATCATGTGTTTGCAGGTTAAAAGCCCGGACCACAGAAGCCTTGCCCTGTACAGAAAAAGCATCCGTTAGCTGGTAAGAAAAATTAAGGTCTACTCCCTTAAAAGTGGCATTGGTCTGGGTATATCGGAAAGTAGGAAAAGCGCCCCGCACCGTAAGGGTAGCCGGAAAAACCGGAGCCAGAAAAATATAATCCTTAATGTAGTTCAGGTAAAAGCTTACTTCGCCGTTTAATTTTTTTTCGCTCCGGTAAGTAGCGGTAGCTACCACGTTGTAAGCATTTTCTGGTTTTAAATTCCGGTCGCCGATTTCGATGGAAGCAGTGCCATGGTGCAGGCCCTTGCTGAAAAGTTCGTTTACCGTAGGGGAGCGAAAAGCCGAACCGGCATTCAACTTAAAGGTTATATGATGATTCCAGTCGTAAATACCACCCAACGTACCCGAGAAATTATGGTAAGCAAATTGCGGCTCGGTCCGGGTTTGGTTTTCATAAAATACCACGTCGAGTAAGCGGTAATCGTAGCGGGTGCCGGCTTCCAGTTGCAATTTGTTTTTTCGCCACCGTTCTATCCAGAAAATGCCGCCGGTATAATTCCAATAATTAGGTATAAAAAAGCGCCCGCTGTACTGGTTACGCTGCACCATACCCGATACCCCAATGGTGCCGCTTACATCTTTTACCGGATGGTGTTCCCAAGCCAGTTCGTTGTAAAAGGTGCTTAATTGTAAATCTATTTCGGGCCGGTTACGGGCAGCTAAATCATTATTCCGCGGCAAGTGCTTGTCGTATTCGGCCCGTTGGTTATCCTGAAAAGAAGAAATCCAGGTGAGTTTACCGTTTGCACCTGTATTAAAATACCCCGAAAGCTTGAGTAAATCGTGGTGCACCTGCTGGTAAGGGCGGTCTATTTTATAACTAAAGCCGGAGGTCTCCAGGGGTACGGGGCTTTCAATAGCCCGCTGCAAATCGGTGAGGTTGCCAATATGTGCCGCTGATAAAATACCTAACCGCGAATTAAATTGGCTGTAATAAGCTTCTAAGCCGTATTCTTCTTTTCTATAACCCAGCGTAAGCGAAAAGTTCCTCTCATTAAAGCCGGTATTCTTTAAATAATAATCTGGCGTTTGGGCATTGCCGCCTTTTTTGAATGAACCTTGCACCCGGAGACTTAATGCGGGTAGGTACGCAAAGTTGTGGTTAACCGTAGCATTCATATTGCCCATGCGGTTATTGCTCATGCCCACCAGGTTTATAACCGCATCGGTGCCGGCGGAGTCCCGCAGGGGAGCCGGCTCTACCAATACTACGCCGCCAATAGCATCTGAACCGTACCGCACACCTGCCGCTCCTTTTATTACCCTTAAAGTAGCTGCCACATTCGGGTCTATTTCCGGAGCGTGCTCGGTGCCCCATTGTTGCCCTTCTTGGCGCACGCCATTATTTAGCAGTAACACTCTATTGCTGTGCAAACCATGAATAATTGGTTTAGAAATACTGGGCCCGGTATTTAGCGTAGTTACCCCGGCAACTTGTTCTAAAGCTTTGCCCAAAGATTCGCCACGGGTTTGCTCCAGGGCTTTACCGGCCAGGGTACCGGTTGCTTGCGGGGCGGGCGGCGGTACCCGTTGCCCGGAAATTTGCACTGCATTTAATTCAGTAGCAGCCGGGTGTAGTTTAAAATTCCGGATAACCGAAGCTGTCAGGCGCAACTCTACCCGCATGGGGGCATAACCCACATAAGTGGTTTTAAGGTGGTAAGTACCAGGGCACAAATCATGAAAATGATAGTTGCCCGCCAAATCGGTTTGTACTACTTGGTTTAACTCTTCCAGTACAATAGTAGCGGCCGGCAGTGGGGAGTCCTGGTGTTGATCGGCTACTTTACCGGAGAGTGTAAGTCCGCAATGATTACCGAGCACAGCGGGAACTTGCGCCAACGCCATTCCACCGAACAGCATCAGCAGTCCTGTAAAAAAATACTTTTTCACGAAACAGAATATTTGGTAAACAGCAGCTTGGGTCTTTTAAGAAAAGACTTAAGGCCGTTTAGGAATAAATAAAGAATAGAAAAGAGACTTGTCGGAAAGGGAATGGTGTAGCCACCAGCTACACATAGCCGTGGGCAACCACCACCAGCCTATAGCAAGGCTATAGGTATTTTTGCGACAAGAAAGAAGAAAGGTTAAACTACTGGCGGACCTCTAAGATCGGTATTGTTTGGGAAAGTAAATTTCCAGATAAAGGAATGATTGGCCGAATAATTATCGGTAAAAGTTAAAGCAGGGGTTTTTATTTTTACCGAAGATGCCGGTGAGAAAGGCGTGTTGAAAAAATTATCGGTATGGCAGTGTACGTGCTTTTTGTCCAGTTTAAAACCAGTATCGGTTTTTTCATGCACATCCTCGGTATGGTCGTGGGTATGCAGCGCCAGTACTGTTGTTTCCGGAACCAAAATCCGTACAAACAGCAGTAAAAGTAATAGGGCGATATAGTTCTGAAACCGGTACACTCGTGAAAAATCACTACAAAGATAGTAATGCAAATTTTACAGCCTAATAAAAATTATATTTATCATAAATTAAATTTATTTATTAACAGGAAATTCCCACCAAGGGGTAATATTTTGCTTAATTTGTTTTAAGGAATAAACGTGTAATTTCTGCCAAGATTCTTTATTGTTTAACTCGGATAATAGACAAAATCAAACCTGCCTACGTAAGTTTTTTTTCAAAAAATTATCGGTTAAATAATCTCAAATTAATATTTTGCAAAATAAGGTACATAAATATTTTATTCACTGATATAATTGGCCGTAACGAACACAGGTAAAAACAAAGCCATATTTTATACCTTCTCTTTATACGGTTTGCTTTTTGTATTCTGAATATTTTATGCAAAAGATTGACTCCCATCAGCATTTCTGGAAGTTCGACCCGGTTCGGGATAGTTGGATTAACGAGGAGATGGCGGTTATTAGAAGAGATTTCCTGCCGCCGGATCTGGAACCTATTTTGCAAGCACATGACTTTGCCGGTTGTGTTACGGTACAATCAGACTCTACTGAGGCCGAAAACAAGTTTCAGTTAAATAATGCTCAACAATATAATTTTATCAAAGGCGTAGTAGGCTGGGTAGATCTGCAGGCCACCAACGTAGAAGACCGGCTAGCGTATTACCAGCAGTTCGATAAAATGAAAGGCTTTAGGCACGTATTACAAGCTGAGCCGCAACGCGATTTTATGTTACGCGAGGCTTTTCGGCGGGGCATTGGCCTTTTAGAGAAATATAACTTTACCTATGATATTCTCATTTTTCCGGATCAGTTGCCTTTTGCCCAACAATTAGTAGCCGAATTTCCAAAACAAAAATTTGTGGTGAATCATTTGGCTAAACCTTATATAAAAGCCAAGCAAATTACGGCATGGCAAAAAGATATTAAGGCCTTGGCGCAGTACGAAAATGTGTATTGTAAAATTTCCGGCCTGGTAACCGAAGCCGATTGGCAAAACTGGCAACCCCACGATTTTACCCCTTACCTCGATGCGGTGGTAAATGCGTTTGGCCCCGCTAGAATAATGTATGGCTCTGATTGGCCGGTTTGCCTGGTAGCTGCTAGTTACGGACAGGTACTGGATATTGTAAAACAATATTTTTCGGCGTTTTCTGCAACAGAGCAGGCTAAAATTTATGGAGGTACCGCAGCTAAATTTTATAACCTGTGATATTCTAATTACTGTCCCTTTTGCTTATTCAAGATACAAACGGCTTGTCTTCTCTTAATCATAATCATTCCTGCCGATATTTAATGGCAATGAAGCCTTACAGATTCTGTTAATTTATTTAAAATCAAGTAAAACCTGCCGGCTAAATCAATAATAGTTCCGGTATAAAAAGCTGGTAGACTTAGCTTAAATTAAGAGAATTCTTAACGGGTTATTCAAAATAATTTTGTTTATTAGCTTAACTAAGAGAAGTGCTTTTATTAAAGAGCTATTCTTTATCGGGCGTTTTCATTTCTTTAAAATCGTATCATGCAAATAGAACAACTAGCCTGGCGTAACCGGGTCTTATTTTTGGTTGTATGCCTGTTGGGTATAAACCTACTGGTAGTAGCCAAACCGGCCCGTAAAGTTTTAGTATTTACCAAAACCGAGAAATTCCGGCACCACGGCGGCATTGCAGCTGGCCAGAAAGCGATTCAGCAATTAGGCCGCGAAAATAATTTTGCGGTAGACCTCACCGAAGATGCCCAACAGTTTACTTCCGAAAACCTGAAGCAATACGCAGCCATTATTTTTCTGAGTACCACCGGCGATGTGCTGAACAACGAGCAACAAGCTACCTTCGAAAAATACATTAAAAGCGGTGGTGGTTTTGTGGGCGTGCATGCCGCCACCGATACCGAGTACGACTGGCCTTGGTACGGCGAACTGGTAGGCGCTTATTTTGGCAGTCACCCGCCGGGCTTACAGGAAGCCGTGTTTCAGGTAAAAGATAAAAATAATATTTCAACCCGCCATCTGCCCGCCTCCTGGAAAAGAACCGATGAGCAATATAATTTTAAGTGGATTGCCGAAGGATTGAATGTGTTGGTAACCATTGATGAAAGCAGCTATAAAGGCGGCAAAAACGGCGATTTCCATCCTATGAGCTGGTACCGGAACTTTGATGGTGGGCGTTCTTTTTACACCGCCATGGGCCACGAAGAAAAAGCTTTTTCCGACCCGTTGGTGTTAAAACATTTATTAGGTGGCATTGAGTACGCCATGGGCGCAAAACCTACGGCCAAGCTTAAAGCCTGATAAATATGCTGAACCAGAATTAGAAAGGAGCCGTTAGCAGCATTCAGGGGGGTAATCCTGGTTGGCAATATTAAGTGGACTAGCCTGAAAATTCTATTTAGCAGGATGCTTAATCGGATGAATATTTGGGGAAAGAACCCGCTTATAAAACTTAAATAATACTATATTACTCCACCACCAGAAGTTAAAAATTAAAATGTCCATCATACTTCGGAAAGCTGGCTTGTTGGCTATATCGGGTTTATTGTTTGCCTGTTCGGTTCCGCAAAAAAATGTATCGTACCGGCCCAATGCCCGCCCGGTTTTTAATCCCACCCCAACAGCCGAATATTTATCGCCGGAAGAGAGCCTCAAAACCATGCACGTACCCCAGGGGTATCGGTTAGAACTGGTGGCCAGCGAACCCATGATTAAAGAGCCGGTAGCTATTGTGTGGGACGGCAATGCCCGCATGTACGTAGCCGAAATGATTACCTACATGCAAGATGCCGACGCCACCGGCGAGCAGCAAGCCCGCAGCCGTATCTCATTGCTCGAAGACACGAACAACGATGGCAAAATGGACAAAAGCACCGTGTTTATCGATAATTTATTGTTGCCCCGCATGCTACAGGTGGTAGGCGATGAGTTGCTCGTAAACGAAACGAATACCATTACCCTGCACAGCTACCGCGATACCAACGGCGACGGCGTAGCCGACCAGAAAAAGCTGCTTTACGAGAATGCGAAATACGTGCTCGAAGATACAAACATGGAGCACCAGCGCAGCGGCCTGGATTATAATTTAGACAACTGGATGTACATGACCTACGATCCTGTTCGCTTGCGCTATACCCAGGGTACGCTTAAAATTGATACCCTGGTAAGCGGCACTTCCGGGCAATGGGGCGTAACCCACGACAATTACGGCCGGTTATTTTTTTCCAGCGCGGGCGGCGAAAACCCGGTGCAGGGCGTGCAAATTAATCCCGTTTATGGCCGCCTAGACTTCCCGGACCAGATTAGTGCCGAATTTCAGGAGGTTTGGCCCATTATTGCTACTCCCGATGTACAGGGCGGCAAGGGCCGGTTAAAGCCCGATGTTACCCTAAACCATTTTACCGCCAGTTGCGGCCAATCTATTTACCGCGGCGATCAGTTACCACAAAATTTAGTAGGCGATTATATTATTTGTGAACCGGTAGCTCGGATTATCCGGCGGGCCAAAGTGCTTAATTTGCAAGGCAAAACCGTGTTGCAGAATGCCTATTACCGGCAGGAATTTATTTCGTCGTCGGATATGAATTTTAGGCCGGTAAATACCGCCACCGGGCCTGATGGCAATTTGTATGTAGTAGATATGCACCGCGGCATTATTCAGCAAGGCAACTGGACCAAGCCAGGTTCCTTTTTGCGTAACCGCATAGATTCTTTGGGCTTAGCAAAAAATGTAGGTCATGGCCGCATTTACCGGCTGGTGCAGGAGGGCTACAAGGCTAACCCCAAACCCCAGATGCTCCAATATTCGGCCGCCGAATTGGTAAACTATTTAAGTCACGCCAACGGCTGGTGGCGCGACAATGCGCAAAAACAACTTATTTATTTGGGCGATAAATCGGTGGTGCCGGCTTTAAAAGCTATAATTTCAGCTAAACCTAAAAATCCTGCCCAAGATACCCATCTGGCCCGACTGCATGCCCTCTGGACCTTAGAAGGCTTAGGCGTTCTGGACGAGACTATTTTAACTACAGCTTTACAAGACGAGCATGCGCAAGTTAGAAGAGCAGCCGTACTGATGTCAGAATCTTTTCTGAAACAGCCCCAAGCGCCTATGTTAGCCCAGGTTGCCAACCTCCAAACCGACCCTAGCTACGATGTGCGGGTACAGTTGCTGTTATCGTTGTACCGGGTTAAAAATGCAAAAGCCGAAGCTACTGTAAAAGCCTTGCTGGCGAATAACAAAGACGTAGAAATAATTACCGCCGTTAAAAAAGCCTTAGATAAAAACGAAGATGTAAGAACCTATGGCCGCCGCTTGGGCAATATGGCTGCTGCCGACCGTAACCTGATTTTAAAAGGCGCAACTACCTTTAAAACCTTGTGCGCTACTTGCCACGGCACCGACGGAAAAGGTTTAGTTGTGAGTGGAGGCAGCTTACCGGCGCCCCCGCTGGCAGGTTCTAAACGGCTGATTTTAGCCGAAAAAAATGCGGCCATCCGGATTTTAATGCACGGTTTAGCTGGACCCATAGATGGTAAACCTTATCCCAGTGTTATGCCCGCTATGGGCCATAACAGCGATGAATGGCTCGCTGGGGTAATAAGTTATATTCGCTACGAATTTGGCAACAATGCCCGTCCCAAAGCCGGGCAAACTTTGGTGGTAAAGCCCGAAGAAGTGAAACAACTAAGAGAGATGCACCTTAACCGGAAAACCGCCTGGACCCTGGCCGAGCTGGAAAAGAAGAGCAAAGAAGAACTAGCACTAACCGAAGCCGCCGCAGCCAATAAAACCGGGGCAACTCTACCAACCCGCAAGTAATATTTACTAGAATATTTTCCGGCTAGTCAGGCTAAGGCACATCCTTAAAATTTAACATAAATAATTTGCACTTTATCAGATCGACAAAGCGTAAACATAAAAGCTTACTGAGCTTTTACAATAAGAATCAATATTTTATAAAGAGATTTTAATACTTCAAAAGTAAAAAAATAAAAAAAGCCAGACAAATACTGTCTGGCTTTTTGTTTATACATAAAATGTCTTAGTCAACTAAAACAATTATTTTATTGTTTTTCATCTCGATAGTTCCTGACTTAATCTCTAAAGTATAAGTTTGGTCATTTACTTTCGTGAATTTATCTGCTGCCTCTTTAGAAAAACTGAAGCTTGGTGCTGCAATTTTAATTGTTCCTTTTTC
>NZ_JBMQUD010000096.1:0-8999 GCF_057359045.1 Adhaeribacter sp. | reverse complement strand
ACCAGCGAGAATTTACCTTCGGTGAGCACTTCAAAAAAAGCCGGCGCTTTGTAATCAGAGTAATCGTTGCCGCGGTTCCACATGTACGGCCGGAAAGTCTGGCGCAGACGGCTCCGTTGGTCGGTAACGGTAAAACTGCTTACATTCACCGGCGCGTAAGCTTGTACCGAACCGTCGGGAAGCGTAACCCGGATAATGTCTTCGGTGCGGTGGTACGCCAAAGGTCCCGATAACGTATCGCCGTTGGTTAAAACTATCCGGCCCTTGGGCCATTCCTGAATATCAACTTTCTGGGCTAGACCCGGAAATAGAACAAAAATTGTAAGGCAAGCACTCACCGCCAGCCTAAACGCGTACGAATTAAGCATAAGTTCATTCTTTTAAAATGTTGTGGCCCAGCTTATCCCGTTTAGTGGTCAGGTAATGTTTGTTATACTCGTTGGGCGCAATTTCAATAGGCACATTCTCTACCACTTCCAGGCCATAGCCTATTAAACCAGTACGTTTTTTTGGATTATTGGATACAAGCCGCATTTTAGTTACGCCTAAATCCCGCAGTATCTGTGCGCCAACCCCGTAATCCCGTTCGTCCATGTTAAAACCCAGTTCCAGGTTGGCTTCTACGGTATCGCGGCCCTGCTCCTGTAATTTATAAGCTTTTAGTTTATTAAGCAAGCCAATGCCGCGGCCTTCCTGGTTCATGTAAACAATTACGCCTTTGCCTTCCTGCTCTATCAACTGCATGGCTTTGTGCAGTTGTGGGCCGCAATCGCAACGGCAAGAGCCAAAAATATCGCCGGTGATGCACGACGAATGGACGCGCACCAGTACCGGTTCGTCTTCTTGCCAGGTGCCTTTTACCAGCGCCAGGTGTTTGGCCCCGTTGCTGCGTTGGGTAAACGCATACAAATCAAATTTACCGTACTCGGTGGGTAATTCTACAGCAATTTCGCGGGTAATTAAACTTTCGGCCACTAGCCGGTATTTAATTAAATCTTTAATGGTAATCAGCTTCAGGTTAAATCTTTTGGCTACCAGTACCAAATCGGGCAGGCGGGCCATCGAACCGTCTTCATTCATGATTTCAACCAACACGCCGGCCGGATTAAACCCAGCTAAACGGGCCAAATCAGTGGCTGCTTCGGTGTGGCCGGCGCGCCGCAATACGCCTTCGTTTCTGGCCCGGAGCGGAAATATATGACCAGGTTTACCTAAATCAGCCGGATCGGTATTGGGGTCTACCAGGGCCTGGATGGTTTTGGCGCGGTCGCTGACCGAAATGCCCGTAGTACAGCCATGCCCCAGTAAATCTACAGATACGGTAAAAGCTGTTTCGTGCAAAGCGGTGTTGCGGCCTACCATCATTTCCAATCCTAATTCATCGCAGCGCTGTTCGGTTAAGGGCACACAGATAAGGCCCCGACCGTGGGTGGCCATAAAATTTACTATTTCGGGGGTAACCGCCTGGGCAGCACAAATAAAATCTCCTTCGTTTTCCCGATCTTCATCGTCAACAACTATTACCACTTTACCGGCTTTAATGTCGGCAATGGCATCGTCAATGCTATCAAACATTTTTTAATTCAGCTTAAGTTCTCTGCAAAAACATTCCTGTTTTAATCAGAACAAAGGTAAGGAAATATAAGTTTGCGAAAAGAAGTTCTCGACAACGAAGTGGTAAAAGCTACGGCTTGGCTCTTTCATTAATATATTTAAAGCTTTAACGCGGGCATTATTTGCGGAATAGCTTAATAAAGTTGCCTATTTGTTTGTTATTACCCAAAACCAGCAAAATATCGCCGGGCGTTACTTTTTTGTTTAAGTCGGGGTTTACCGTAAATTCGTTATCGCGGTTTTTAATACCAACTACAGTGGCACCTGTCTTTTGCCGGATTTCCAGTTCCTGTAAAGTTTTGCCCTGTAGGTTGGGGCGCAATTCCTGGTAATCCAGTTCCTCCAGCCGTAATTTATCCGGCCCTAAACCATCAATCATTTCCAGGAACTGGATTACATCGGGCCGGGTAATTAAATTAGCCATGTGAATGCCGCCTATTTCTTCGGGCATTACCACACTGTCGGCACCGGCCCGTATAAGCTTGTGCTCAGTAGTTTTTTCGGATGCCCGGGAAATAATCCGGATGTCAGCGTTTAACTCCCGGGCCGTTAAGGTTACAAAAACATTATCGGCATCTTTGGGCAAAGTGGTAATAATGGCTTTGGCCCGTTCAATGCCTGCTTGTTGCAAAATATTGTCCTGGGTAGCATCGCCCATAATAAACTCTATTTTTTTTACCTGCGCCACGCGGGTTTTTACCAAATTCTCATCCGATTCTATAACTACCACCATTTCTTTTGCGGCCAGCAACTCATCGCAAGCTTTACTGCCGTTGCGCCCGTAGCCACAAATAATTACATGATTGGCAGCGTGTTTCAGGTCCTGGTTAATCATATAAACTCTGAAAATATTATTTAATTCTCCTTCGAAAAGATAAGCCGAAATAGTAGAAATAAGGTAAGCAAACGTGAGTAGGTTAAACATAATAAAGAATGCCGTAAATATTTGCCCGTTGGGCGAAAGATCGCGCACTTCTTTAAAACCAACCGTAGAAATGGTAATAATGGTCATGTAAAAGGCTTCGCGCAGGCTATAGCCTTCAATTTGAATAAACCCGGTAATGCCGCTGATAGTAACCAGCAATATTAACCCAATGGCAATCAGTAATTTACGGACGCGGAGGTTATAAAACATTTAACGGGCCACCACTACGCCTAACTGGTTGGCAATATCTTTCTCGTACTTCTTTAAGGTGCCATGAATTGCCAGGTGCTGGTCTATGGCAGCCGGGTCCTGTTGGGTTTGCATGGCCTCCATGTTATCGCGAATCATTTGCTGCACGTTGCGCCATTTTAAACGCAACACGGCCGTATCGGCGGCAAATTGCAGCATATCCATTTCGCGGGGTACAAATATCTGGTGGGTTTCCCAGTTTTCGCTTAGTTCAAATTTATCGGTCAGGAACTGAATGGCTTCCTGCCGGATTTCACTGTCGGGGAAATTAATAAAATATTCGGTAGGAATCAGCGGCGCGTGCTGGACTACTTCCTGAAAAATATTAACAAAGCGCGTGTGAATGGGTATTCTAAATTCTACGTCTTCTAATTGCTCGAGCAAATACGGCACAAACGGCCCATTATCCGGCAAATTCTGGTTAGAATAATTAAGTAACAACCTTATAATTTCGCGCTCATGGTGCAGCAAAATGGCATCGTCGGCCGCTACTTTGTCTTCGGGTTGTGGTGTTAAAGTTTCTTCGGGGTGGGTAGTAGGTTGGGTTAAAGCGGCCGGCGTAACGGGTTTAGGCCGCTCCTGCTTCATGAGTTTGTTGTACTCGGTAATCAGTACCTGCTCCTCAATCCCGAATATTACACTACAACGCTGCAAAAAAACAGCCCGTTTAATGGAATCTGGAATTTTGGCAATGCTGGAAATTATTTCCCGAATGGCTTCGGCTTTTTTAACCGGGTTTTGCTCGGCTTCCTGGCTTAACAGCTCGGTTTTAAAAGAAATAAAATCTTTGGCGCTGGCATTAATGTACGCCTTAAAAGCGGTATCGCCTACTTTACGAATGTAGCTATCCGGATCTTCTTTGTCCGGAAAAAGCACCACGTTTACGTTTAAGCCACCTTCCAGAATTAAATCAATGCCGCGCAACGACGCTTTTATACCTGCCGCATCGCCGTCGTACAGTACCGTTACATTTTTGGTATAGCGCCCGATTAATTTTATTTGTCCTTCGGTGAGTGACGTACCCGACGAGGCCACCACGTTTTCAATGCCGCCCTGGCTAAGCGATAACACATCGAGGTAACCTTCTACGAGGTAACACAAATCCTGGCTCCGGATAGCTTGTTTGGCCTGGTACAAGCCGTACAGCACATCGCTTTTGTGGTATATCTCCGACTCCGGCGAATTGACGTACTTAGGCGTTTTATCGTTCGATTTTAAAGTACGGCCCCCAAAACCAACTACCCGCCCCGACACGTTATGAATCGGGAACATGACCCGGGCCCGGAAGCGGTCGTATTTTTTATCTTCCTTAACAATGGTAAGGCCGGTACTTTCCAGAAATTCTAATTTAAAGCCTTGGGCCAGCGCTTTAGACGTAAGGCCATCCCACGCTTCCAGGCTATAACCCAGCTCAAACCGCTGAATAGTGGGCATAGTGAGGCCTCGGTTTCTAAAATAAGGTAAACCAATACTTTGCCCCTGCTCGTGGTTTATCAGAATATCCTGGAAGTAATTTTTGGCAAAATCCGATAAAATATATTGGCTATCACGTTCGCTTTGGGCCTGGTTTATTTCGGGGCTTACCTCCTCTTCTACCTCAATGGCGTACTTGCGGGCCAGGTATTTAAGGGCTTCTACGTAGCCAATGCCCTCCACGTCCATAATAAACTGCACCGAATTGCCGGCTTTGCCGCAACCAAAACATTTGTAAATACCTTTAGCCGGCGATACCGAAAAGGAAGGCGATTTTTCGTTATGGAACGGGCAGGGCGCCCACATATTCTGCCCTTTTTTCTTCAGGGTTACAAAGTCGCCTACCACCTCCACAATATCGGCTTGCTGAATTATCTGGTCGACGGTTTCTTTGGGAATGCGGGACATGCGAAAAGGGTTTTTACAAAGATAAAAATCCCTATGAAAAAGAAATGCACATTTATTTCAATCTACAGCTAAACGGGTAAAGCTGAGACTTTTTAATAGATATTGCTATAAAAAAAGTTTAAGGCGATATACTAAACCAATCTGGGGCACGCTTATAATGCCCCACCAACCGGAAAATGCCTTGGTGTAGGATTTAAAACTTGTAAGTTGGCGTACTCCTCCGCCCCGGAAGTAAGCTAACTTACAGGTTTTTAAAAATTTATTCTGAATTAATTTACTATTTAAGGAAATATTCCAGGAATAAATACGCTTGCTCGTTCGATTCGGGATTAGGCGAGTGTAACGGCCGGTTAGTCATGGCTACCCGGTTTTTGTAGCCCAATAATTTATTTACCTGGATGGTATGGTTTAGCGGTACCCAACGAGCCACGGGATCTTCGGCGCCGCCCGAAACCAAGAATGGGCGCGGGGCCATCAAGGCATGTAGTTCGTGCAAGTCGTAACCTTCCATCACCAGTTGTGGATATAATCCTTTTGCCGGGTTTTCTGCGGTAATTAAACCATTTTTGCGCCAGGGCTTCGGATGATAACCTAAATACCAGGGCTCCCAATAATTAACCGATTCCCGGCTCTCGTCGAATACAATGCCCGGATCAGACCAAACAGCGCACGCAAATTTATCATACAAACAAGACGCAAACATGGCCCATTTGCCCCCAAAAGAGTGCCCCATAATGCCTATGCGGGTAGAGTCTACTTCGGGTAACCTGGCCACCAGGTTCCAGGCGTTAGCTGCCGCATAGGCCAGCATAGAGAGTGGCTGCACCTGTGCATTTTGGATTGATGGGTAATAAATAGAATAGGTTTTAGCCTGCGTTGCCTCCGTGGTACCGATAGACAAGGTTACAAAGCCGCGTTTGGCTAGCTGATAAGCAAAATCACGGTTGGGCGTGCCCAAACCAATGCCCGTTTCGGGTTCGTAAAACGGCACAATTACTGCCGGCATTTTCTTCTTTGAATCCGGTACAGATAAATAGCCAATGGTTTTTTCGGTGGGAGTCCAATTAAACCGGATACGGTGCTGGGTATATCCTTCGCGCCGGGTAGTTTCCAGAATTTCCATTTGCTGGTTTTTAATCAGGGCCGGCCAGTTCCCCATCATACCCTGCCATTTCGTATAAATTTCCTGCCGACGTTTAGGCCATTCTTTCGCCGATTTTACTTCCTGCCCGTTAAAAAATTTTAGAGGCGAACGGTACTTCCCAAAATCGTTCTGAAAGGGCGCTGGTGGTGCAAAAAAAGGCGCAATTTTTTCCCAGATTTCTGGCTGCTCTTTATTCTTTTTTTTTGCCCCTAATTGGGCAAACAAAGTTTGGCTAAGTATTAAACATAGAAAAAGCGAACCAATTATTTTACCTGAAAATTTCATGCTTTCTTTAATGATATATTGGGTGGGGTTTGCTTATGCTGTTTTACCCGAGTAATAAATTATTTTTATTCTTTAAAAATGTTAGAACTGGAAGAGTAGCCCAAGACTATTTAATATTTTAAAGGCCGTTAAACTGTTAAAAACAAGCTTTGCTTTGTTTTTTAAAGCTGATTAATGCCACGTTAAACCGGCATTGCATATAGCGGATTTGAGTAAGTATCAGGATAAAATTAGATTACTTATTATACTTTCATACTTTCAAAAAACTTCTGGTTTACTTGTATGTAATTCACCAGTTGTTTCCGGCAGGACACGGATGGATTGTTTAACCTACCTTTGCCTACTTACTTTTTAATAAATAAAGTATTATTACTGCAACCTGCGGGTAAATAAATAACAGGCAGGTATATATATATTACCTGCCTGTTCTGTTATAAATGGTTTAAAACACCGGTTTATTCCCGCAGTACTTAAGTTGCTACCAAAATAAATCTACGAAGCTTACACTTTAGGTTCCCAACCTTTTTCGTACTCGCGGCCCCAGTATTTCATGGCTTCCTTGTTATTCAGGATGTGGCCGTTAGTGGGATCAATATTTAAAGACTGACCGGAACGTTGGGCAATATTACCCAATTGCACCAGCAAGGTACTTTGGTGACCACTTACAATATCGGAATTTAATTTGCTGCCCGTGCGGATAGCATCGAAGAAATTCTGAATGTGCAGGGCATCCAGTGCTTGCGAAGGGTTAGTTAAATTACGCGGGTCAATGGCCGTATCGTTTTTAACGTCTTTTACTATTTCGTTTTTGGCATTGTAAAGGGTATAAGCGTTGCCCCCACCAATTAACAAAGAGCCGGTTTCGCCGTAAAACATTACCCCTACCGTAGAACCTTCAATGGGGCGGCTATTGCAGCTCCGGCCTTCCCAGGAAATGCTGGTATTATTTTTAAACTCCAGGTTAATCACCTGGGTATCGGGTGTTTCCCAATCGTCTTTGTAGTGATAGCGGCCACCAGAAGATGTAACGCGGGTTGGGTAGTCTACGCCTAATCCCCAACGGGCTATATCTACCATGTGGGTACCATTATTCAGTGCTTCGCCGGTACCCCAGTTCCAGAACCAATGCCAGTTATAATGCACTACGTTGTCTTTGTAAGCACGGCGCGGCGCAGGTCCTTGCCATAAATCGTAGTTTAACCACTCGGGTACGGCTGTTTCTTTTCCAATACCAATAGACGCGCGGCTGTTGGTGTACCAGGTTTTGGCAAAATACGGGCGACCAATGGCGCCTGCTTTTAGCTCGTTTATGGCGGCAATTACATTAGGCCACGAGCGGCGCTGGTTACCCATTTGCAATACTTTGTTGTACTTTTTGGCTGCGGCCATTACCATTTCGCCTTCGGCGGGGTTGTGGCTGGCAGGTTTTTCCAGGTACACGTGCTTGCCGGCTTTACAGGCCAGAATAGCGGCTGGGGCATGCCAGTGGTCGGGGGCGGTTACAATCAAAGCATCCAGGTTTTTATCTTCTAAAGCTTTCCGGAAATCGCCTTGCTCTTTGGGTTTCTTGTTTTGGATTTTCTCTACGGCAGCAACAAATTTTTGTGAAGCCCGCGAATCTACATCGCAGGAATACAATACTTCGCACTTGGGTTGGCGGGCAAAGTTGCTACCCACCGCCATGCCACGGGCATTTACCCCCATGCTGGCCACCATTATTTTATCGTTGGCACCCAATATACGGCCGTAGCTTTTGGCGCTAAACCCCGGTAATATTCCGCCTACGGTAAGGGCCGCCGTGCCCAGGGCCGCTTTTTTAATAAATGTTCTTCTTGTATTTTCCATTTTAAATCTGGATTTTATCAGTATTTGTTTAATGCTTAATTGAATAATCAGGGGGGTTGACTAGCTTTTTTTGCTGCCGGCTTTCTGAAACACGCTGTCTAAGGTTACCGATTTGCCCCCCTGGCGTTTGCTTTCGTCGGCCGCTTCCATAAAGGCGTAAATTTCTAAGGTTTCCTGCGGGTCAACGGGTTGTTCTCCGGTTTGGAAGAATTTAATAATTTGGGCTAGCAAGGCATTATAGCCACCAAAAGGCCCCAGCGACATATTAGCTTTTTCGCCGTAAACGGTGCCACCGTAGTCGTGTTTACCTTTGCGAATTCCCCGGAAGGTACCCACTCGGCCATCTTCCCAAACACCTACCACAACCTCAGTATCTGGTGTAGCGGTTCTGGTTACACTTTTGCAACCTTTACCCATTAAAGCAAACAAGGTTTCTACGCCGTGAATACCGTACCAGAATAAATCAGGGTGCGTTTTCTCCAAAGTAGCCGGGCTAAATGTATCGGCACCCAATATTTTACCAACTTTACCTTGCATGGCTTCTTGTACACTAGGCATATAGCGTAAAGAAGAGGTTGAGAACACCGGTACGTTTTTTTGTTTGGCTGCCTCATAAATAGCTACTACATCGTGTAAAGAAGCCGCAACGGGTTTATCAATAAACATGGGCTTACCGGCTTTTATTACTTCCATAGCCTGCTCCAGCCGTGGTCGGCCATCGTTGGTTTCCAGCAACACCACATCTACTTCTTTTAACAAAGCTTTTACTGAGTCTACTATTTTTACCCCGTGCTTCTTTACTTCTTCTATAAAGCCTGGTATGCGCTTAACACTCGACTCTATATCGTTGCTGCCTTTGGGGTAGGCTGCCACTACTTTGTAGCCGCCGTACTCAGCCCCCGCATCGGCTTTGTTTAACTCTTTCGTAAAAGCAATGCTGTGCGAGGTATCTAAACCAATAATGCCTACCCGCTTGCCTTTTGTTTTTTCTTTACCAAATGCCGGACCGGTGCTTAACTGTAAGCCTAAACCAATGCCAGCTACGGCCGCTGTTTT
>NZ_JBMQUD010000095.1:0-71150 GCF_057359045.1 Adhaeribacter sp. | reverse complement strand
TGTTTCACATCGATTTTCCGGATGATTTGGTAAATGCCATAGAGGCGGCCGCTACACCGCAGGCTGTACGGCAAGTTGGTATTGAGTGGGCTATTCAGCAATCGAAAGAACTGATACAATTTGGCGTGCCTTGCCTGCACTTTTATACCATGAGTAAATCCGACGCGGTGGTTTCTATTGCCAAAGAGGTTTTTTAATCTTCATAGGTATTTTGGTAACTATATAGCAGTTAGCGCAAGTTATAAATTAGATATTTTCATAAAAAAATATAACTTTTATTATTGCAACTTTTAATTAAAATTATTAATTTTAGTTAGGCTACTTTATATAGTCCAGATTAGAAGTTAGTAAGCATTTTGAAATTTACCATTATGCCAAAGTATATAATTGAAAGGGAAATTCCCGGAGCAGGTAAATTAACTGCTGACCAGTTAAAAAATATTTCGCAAACTTCGTGTGGCGTGCTCAATAACATGGGGCCACAAATTCAGTGGTTACAAAGCTATGTAACCGGTGATAAAATATATTGCGTATATATTGCCCCCAATGAAGAAATGGTTCGCGACCACGCAAAGCAGGGAGGCTTTCCTGCTAATTCTGTAAGTGAAGTAGCAACAATTATTGACCCAACAACCGCAGAGTAATAATAGACTAATTAATATTTTATTACCGGTGAGATAAGGAAGGGAAAAGGCTGCTCTTTAGGGTAGCATAGAATTAGCTTATTCTGAATTTAATTATTGCAAAGAATTAACTGGTGCAACCGTACATTGTCTGGTCCCAGAAACACACCTTTTATTTTTAAATAATTAAATTAATTTACTCCTGATATAATTGATTTTTAGCTAGTTTAAGTTGATATATAGCTACTAATATTTTTGGTTTAACTTTTATTATATAAACAATAAAGGCTTCAGATATATCTGAAGCCTTTATTGTTTTAACGAAGTAAGTTATTTTAAAACTTATAAGAAACTACGCCCGAAATATTACGCGGCTGGATTCTGTCGATAAAGTTAGAGCGATAAGCATCGTAACCAATGGTGTCAAAAATATTATTAAATAACACCCGCACGCCCCAGTGCTTCTGGAAATCGTAACTTACCTGAGCGTTAGTAATGGTATAGGCTTTGTTGTTCCAGGGAGCCGTATTCGGGTCGATGGCATGGTACTGCACCCCTTCTTGCGTCCAGTCGTTGTAAGGGCGCTCGCCCAGGTAATAAACCCCAACGCCTACGCCTAAGCCGCGGACAGCACCGGTATTTACGGTATAATTAGCCCAGGCATTAAAAGTGTGCTTAGGCGTATTATTGGGTGCGGAGCCCGGTACAAAAGTAGTGTGGTCTTTAAATTGCGCATCGATGTAAGCATAGCCGGTAATTACCTCCAGATTGGGCAGTACCCGGCCGGTTAACTCTACTTCAACCCCTTTGCGCTCGTCGTTACCGCCTTTAATGTAGTACCCGGTGGGTTGTACCACGCCGTTCTGGTCTACTGCAAAAGACTGCAGGTTCATGTCTTTGTTGTTAATTTTAAAGAAGGTCAGGTTAAAGCGCAGGCGGTCGTTTAACCACTCCGATTTAATACCCGCTTCTAACTGGTCTATGCGTTCGGCCCCCAGCGGTTCGCCGTTTACATCTACTACCGAAGCCGACCGCGGATTGGTGCTGTTGGTATAAGAACCAAAAATATTGAAGCCATCTTTTACGGTAAGCATTACACCGGCCAGTGGGTTCCAGAAGTTGGAAGTAGCGCTAGACACCCCATCGTCGCGGGTTTTATTGGTGCTGTAACGTACGCCGCCGTATACGCGGGCCCAATTGGTAACCTGAATAACATCCTGGGCGGTAATGCCAAACCGGTGGTCGTAAGATTGGTTTTGCCCGGTTTTCTCAAAAGCAGGTACGTTTTCGGGCATTACATTCGAAACCGTGGCGGGGTCCAGCACATTTACCTGGTCTATCAAAATAGAGTTATAAAGCGGCTGGTACAGGTCGATGTAACGGTAATCGGCCCCTACCTGGAAAGTATGTTGCAGCTTACCGGTTTTGAGTTTATGACCTACTAAATCTAACTGAAACACCGAGCTTTTATCTTCGCGGGCCTGGTTGTGGGCAATGGAGCGGTTATAAATATTTACTTGCTCGGTATTAATGCCGGCTCCTCTGGCTGCGGCCAAGCCGGTTTTAATCGCATCCGAATCGTAATTAGAGTAAAAAGCGGCTGCCCGCAGGTATAAATTACTGGTTAAATCTTGTTTAAAGCGGGCGGTATAGGTGGCATGTTTTACCGCGGCATTATCCGATTCAAAACCCAGGAACCGGTTTTTAGGCAAATCATATATTTTATTTTCTTTGTTTCCTACCGATAAATTAACCGTGCCGGCATCAATGGTCTGATTGTCATCAAAATAATCTAGCTCCAAGGTTAAAGTACTTTTGGCCGTTGGCCGCCATTCCAGCGATGGATTAATATAAAACGATTCGTTGCGCATGTGGTCGCGGAATTTGCCTCCGTTTTCGTAAGCACCATTTAACCGGATAGCCAGGGTATTTGATTTATTCAGGATGCGCTGCACATCAAAAGTAGGCCGGATTAAATTAAAGCTGCCCACCCGCAGCGATACCGCACCGCTGTTCTGGAATTTAGGCGTTTTGGTTACTACGTTTACAATCCCGCCGGGGCCGCCCAAATCGGTAGCAGCGCCCATGGTTATGGCACTGGCACCTTTTAATACTTGTATGCTTTCTACCCCTTGCATATCAGTAGAAAATCCCATGCCCCGAAAATCGGTGAGTACCCGTACCCCGTTCTTTAAAGTAGGAATACCCCGGAAACCGCGCGAAGAAATACTTTCTCTGACGCCGCCGTAAGTAGCGTAGGTATATACGCCCGGCACGTTGCGTACGCCTTCTATCACCGAAAGCGCTCCCTGCTGCTCAATCAATTTTTCCGAAATAACCGAAACCGACTGCAGTTGCTCACTTAATTTTAAAGGCAAACGGGTAATGGCATCTAATTTTTCGGGCTGTTTATTCCGGGCGCCAAAAACTTCCACTTGCGTCAGTTCGCTTGCCGCCGGCTTTAATTTAAAATTGAGCTCAATAATTTCATTTTCTTTTAACTCTACTTTTTTAGTTAGGCTTTCGAAACCAACCACCGATGCTTTAACCTGGTGCGAACCAGCCGGGAGGTTGGTTATTTCAAAGGAACCGTTTTCGTTGGTGGCGGTACCATAAATGGTACCCTCTACCCTTACGGTAGCGTGCGGCATAGCAGTTCCGTCTTCTAACTGTACTTTTCCTTTTATTCCGGATGTAATATTTTGAGCCCAGGATACTTGCGTAAAAAGAATAAAAATACAGAGAAAGCGTAATCGTTTGAACATGATTTAAACCGTTAAAAAATTAAAAATTTGTAAAAACCTGCGCTTTTGTTTGCTGTTTATGCTTAGAAATTAATAATGAGCTAATTAGCCGTTATTAAAAGCCGGTTTTATTTAGAATAATTTTAAACTGGCACAAACCAACTGCTTATTTAGATTAATTCCAAATAGAATTTTCTTTTTTATTTTGTATGCTTTCGCGGGCAAACCTGGTTCGGTTAGGTATTTTTAGAATTACCTATTACTTTTGCAGCAGAAAAATCTAATTAGTTAAAAAAGGATAGTAAAAAATTTCTGGCTTAACGCAACAAACCTTTTATAAACGGGTTAATTAGAAATAACAGTTTTTTTCTTCTTCGCTTTAGAACTTAGCATACTGGCTTTTCTAAAGAATAATATGTAGTAACCATGGAAAAGAGCAACAACAGAACCTTTTTCAATTTGCAAATTCAGCAGAACAAACCCGGCAACGGCTTTGTTGTAGCCTGTTGTTGCTGTTGTTCTTGTTGTTGTTAACCCCAACTTCTATTGGTTTAAAACCGGCTCCCTTTTTATAGTGCGGCACCACCACTATGGCTATTTATAGCCGTAACCTTTCTGTTTATACCAGAAAAATAAATTTAAACGAATTCTCTTTACTTTATAATTGTTTTATACCTGGTTATGCTGTAAGCCAGCGTACCTTCATCCTTATTTTTATTATATAATTATCATGAATATTTTATCAACAGATATATGCATTATTGGGGCAGGCCCCGTTGGATTATTTGCCGTATTTGAAGCTGGTTTGTTAAAAATGCGTTGCCACGTGGTAGATGCCCTGGCGCAAACCGGCGGACAGCTTTCTGAAATTTATCCTAAAAAACCGATTTACGATATTCCGGGCTTTCCGGAAGTACTGGCCGGCGACCTGGTAAAAAACCTGGAGAAACAAATTGAGCCCTTTAAACCTACTTTTACCCTAGGCGAACGCGTAGAGCGCTTTACCCGCCTCGACGATGGTTCTTTTATTGTGTATACCGTAGCAGGCACCGAAATTAGCTGCAAGGTAATTGTAATTGCCGCCGGTTTAGGTTCTTTTGAGCCGCGCAAACCGGCCATTGAGCACCTGGCCCTGTACGAAGGCAAAGGCGTAAATTACATGATTCTGGACCCCGAAAAATACCGCGACCAGCGCGTAGTAATTGCCGGCGGCGGCGACTCAGCTTTGGATTGGACGATATTTTTAGCCAACGTGGCCAAAGAAGTTACGCTGGTGCACCGGGGCACTACTTTCCGGGGCGTTCCCGAATCGGCGGAAAAAGTACAGCACCTGGCCGAAGCCGGCAAAATTAAATTATTGCTAAAATCTAACGTGGTAGGCGTTAGCGGCGAAGAAAAACTCGAAGCCGTTACCATTTCGTTTAACAACGAAGAAGATGTCGTTCAGGAAACCGATTATTTTATTCCGCTATTTGGCCTTACCCCGAAACTGGGACCGCTGGAAGACTGGGATTTAGAATTGCAGGATGGCGCGATTGTGGTAAATACCTTTGATTATTCTACCAACATAGAAGGCGTTTACGCCATCGGCGATATCAACACCTATCCGGGTAAATTAAAGCTTATTTTGTGCGGTTTCCACGAGGCTGCCCTGATGGCCCAAAGCGCTTACAAGTACCTGAACCCGGACAAAAAATTCACTTTAAAATATACCACCGTAAACGGGGTACCTACATTATAGTAGTTAGCTTTTAGTTGTTAGTGATTAGTTATCAGCCCATAATAATCACTAACAACTGAATAATTGTATTTTGGATAACAATAATAGGCTGGTTTGTAATTAGGAATTTGAAAAGACAAGATAAAACTAACCCCTAATAACTAATCACTAAAAACTAAAAATGAGCGATATAAAAGTATATGTACAGGAAGCATCCGGTGAAAAAAGTCCGGTAGAAGCACCTACCGATATGGGTTTGAGTTTAATGGAAGTGTTAAAGGCCAGCGGCTACCCCATTGCGGCTACTTGCGGCGGGATGGCTTTGTGCGCTACCTGCCACGTAGAAGTACTCAGCGACCACGAATTGCCGCCGCCCTCCGACGACGAAGGGTACATGCTGGATAGTTTACCCGTAGTTACCGATTCCAGCCGCCTATCGTGCCAAGTGCGGGTTACGCCTAATATTAATGGTTTGGTGGTAAAGCTGGTTCCCGTAGAATAGTTATCGGGTCGGGGGTAATTGAAAAATTTTAGTAACCAGAATTTTAACTGAAAGAGAAAATATTTGATTTATACCGGAGGCAATTAGCTTGTTTTTGGCATTAATTAAAACGAAAGAGGCCTGGAAAATCCAGGCCTTTTTACGTACACCCAAAACAATTTTAAAATAAAATCTACTGCTTAGAGAGCAAAAACAAGCTTGGGTTTAATTAAACTGAAAAAAAAATCTACTTTTTTTAAACAAATACCTTAACTACTTGTATATCAAAGGTATTTTTTTTCACAAATGGAACACTACCCGGTAATAATTATTGGGGCGGGCGTAGCCGGCCTCAGTTGCGCGGCCTACCTGACCCAGGCAAATAAACCATTCTTACTCCTGGAGGCCAGCGACGGTGTAGGCGGCCGGGTCCGGACTGACCGGTTTAAAGGCTATTTGCTGGATCGGGGCTTTCAGGTATTTTTAACCAATTACCCCGAAGCCCGCAAACTCCTGCATTACGAAACATTGGATTTACACGCTTTCCGGTCTGGGGCTATTATTCGGCGCGAGCAAAAATTAATTCGGGTTATCAATCCGCTTAAAGAGCCCAACCAGGTATTCAGTACCCTTTTTTCGCAGGTAGGCACCTTATCCGATAAATTTCGGATTTTAAAAATAGCTGCGCAAACCGCCAGCCAGTCTAATGAGCAGTTACTCCGGGAAAAAGGTATCACCACCATGGCTTACCTGCACCAGAAAGGGTTCAGCGAAAAAATAATCTCTAACTTTTTTGTACCTTTTTTTGGTGGCGTTTACCTGGACCGGGAATTACAAACCAGCAGCAATTTTTTCCGTTTTGTGTTTAAATATTTTCTTAATTCCGAAGTTACTTTACCGGCCGATGGCATAGAAGCTATTCCGGCACAAATGGCCGATAAATTATCGCCGAATGCTTTGCGTTTGGGGGTAACCGTAGAACATCTCGCCCCAAACAACCAAATATTGCTGGCCGATGGTACAATTTTAAAAGCCGATACCGTGGTTTTAGCTACCGATGCAAGCGCAAGCGCGAAAATTTTAGGAACACCTGTCACCCAAAATTTTAAACAAACAACATGTACTTATTTTGCGGCCGATGAATCGCCGGAAAAATCTAAACTTTTAATGCTGAATACCTGCACCAACGCGGTAGTACATAATTTAAGTATCCCAAGCGATATTTGCGCCAGTTATGCCCCGGTTGGTAAAACTTTAATATCGGTGAGTACGCACGGCCAGAAAAGCCGGCCAGACGAAAAGTTACCGGTAAAAATTAAAGACGAGTTACGCCACTGGTTCGGCGAACAGGTAGATACCTGGCGCTACCTCCGGAGCTACCATATTCCCGAAGCGTTACCCTCCACCGCCCCAACGCCCGCCAAGCCTGCCTTGCAAATGAGTACCAACCAATACCGTTGCGGCGACTACACGGCTTATCCGTCTTTAAATGCAGCTATGGCTACCGGCCGCCTGGTAGCAGAGGCCATCACGGGCCAAAAATTCTAGCCTTTTTACATTATTTACTATCAACGCGCGCACCTATCTCAACTGCAACAGTTAAACCTGTATTTATACTTAAAAATAATTCTTTCTGGCGTGCCGCTACCTGCATTCTGGGTAGCGCAGGTTTTAAAAAAACTTTGTACGGCTAGCATCTAGTTTACGGCCTTAAAATACTAAGGCCAGCAGAATTACCTGATTCTGGGTTACAGGAATCTGGCTATAAAACCAAGGTTAATTTAATCAGGTAAAAGTAGCAGGAGATAGCCGATACTATGAAGAAAGCCCTTAAAATAATTGGTCTGCTGATAATATTTTTACTCATAGCTGCAGGTATAACTGCGGCCTTGATACCACGCCAGCAATTAATAAATTATGTAGCCCCCGAAGTGCGGTACGTTACGGTAACCAATGCCATTATTACCGAAACCAAAGCCGATTTAGAGGTACAATTAGAAGTAACCTCTAAGCTGATACCGGTTTTTGTAGATAGCCTGGTTTACGATTTCCGGTTGTTCGACGAAAGTTTAGCCCGTGGAAATCAGAAATTTAAACCAGATTCTAAATCCGGCAAAGTACAGAATTTAATCATTCCGGTTTCGGTAGATCAGGAAAGAGCCCGACAATTAATCCGCCGACAGGTTTCTGAAGGTCAGAAGATTAAGGCCCACATAGAAGCTTATTGCCGTTTTCCGGTAGTGGGTTTACGGCGGGTAAACATAGACCGCGAAGTAGACATGACCATTCCTTTGCCAGGCACCGAAATTGTGCCGGTATCTTTAAGAGGCTACTAAAAATACGGATTTTAAGAAGCGATTTATACGTAAATTCTTATTCCGTCACAACCAATCGCTAAAACGAGGTCGTAAACAAAGAGCAAACTTTAATCTATTTCTAATCTTTAATCTTTATATTATGTTTTATCACGATAAGCGATTGCAATACAAAGTTAAAGTAGACAAGCCCAATCCGGCTTTTGCTCGCATGTTACAACAAGCTATTGGGGGAGTTGAAGGCGAAATAAGGGTTTGTTTGCAGTATTTGTTTCAAGCCTGGGGAAGCCGCGGCCCCGTAAAATACCGCGATATGCTTCTGGAAACCGGTACCGAAGAAATGGCCCACATTGAAATGTTGGCTACGGCAGTGGCTTTAAACCTGGAAGGCGCGCCGGCTAGTTTAAAAGATGAATTTGCGCAGGATAAAATGGTGGGTGCCATTCTGGGAGGCATGGACCCACGGCATATACTATCGGCCGGGCAGAGCGCTATGGCCGCTGATGCCAATGGCGTACCATTTAATGGCTCGTGGGTAGTGGGTACCGGCAATATTGCCGCTAACATGATAGCCAATGTACACGCCGAAGCTTCGGGCCGGGTTTTAGCTACCCGCCTGTGGGAAATGACCGATGACCCCGGCATGAAAGATTTTCTGGCTTTCTTAATTGCCCGCGACACCATGCACCAGAACCAGTGGATGGCCGTAATAGAAGAACTGGGTGGCTTGCAAGGCGCTTTCCCGATACCAAACAGCTTCCCGCAGTCCGAAGAAGTGCAAGGGTTTAATTATTCTTTTGTATCAACGAATATTTCCGGCGATTCGCAGGCCATGGGCCGCTGGTCGGAAGGTACTTCTGTGGATGGAAAAGGCGAATTTAAGTTTGTGAAAGCCGAACCTTTAGGCGGAGAACCAATGTTGGGACCTCCAGATCCGCGGGGTCATGCCCAAAAAGAAGAAATGACCGGCAACATGGGCGGCCTGGGAGGTTTAGTTGATAAAGTAAAAGATGCTTTAGATTAAACTATTCTGAACAGCAAAATGTATAATATGGCTAAACGGTTATAATAGATATAACTGTTTAGCCATTGCTTTTTAGGTTATATTATTTTACTATAAAAATGTACCGCTCTTTTATGTTTTCAAATAATGCCCGGGTTCGCAGGCGGCGTAACATTCCCGGACTAAATTTTTACCTTTTAGTTATTGGGGTGTTACTTTTGGTACTCTTTTCCTTGTACTAATTACTCACCCAATATAATCTCTACCCGCCGGTTTTTTGCCCGGTTAGCCGCCGATTGGTTGGGTACCGTTGGTTGGGTGCTGCCATAGGCTTGCCAGGTAATCCGGTGCTGCGGTACTCCTTGCGCCTGCAAAAATTTAGCTACTGTTTGCGCCCGGCGCCCCGATAACTGCTGGTTTGCGCTTTCGGTACCCGTATCATCGGCATGCCCCTTAAGAAAAACAGCCTGGTTGGGGGTTTGCTGTAATTGGGTTAAAAATCTTTGCAAAACACCTTGGCTCGCCGTATTTAATTCCGCAGCATTTACCTCAAAATAAATAATTGCCGCAGGTACCACCGCTTGGTTCTCTGTACCGCTTGCCACCACCGGATTTGGTATTTCCGGTACAAGGGCCAAGTTATCTGTTTTCCCTGGTCCGGAAATATCGGCTAACCGGATAGAATAAATATCGGTATCTTCTTTGTTACTGCCTTCGCTGGTAAAGTAAGCCCGTTCGCCGTCGGCATCTATTACAAAATAGCCTTCAAAACCGGCGGTATTTACTTCTTTGCCTAAGTTAACCGGTTCCGACCACCGCTGCCAGGAGTTATCTAACCGTTTACTCATAAAAATATCGGCCTCGCCAAAGCCACCGTGCCCGTTGCTGGCAAAGTACAGGGTTTTCCGGTCCGGGGCCAGGAAAGGCGCAATTTCAAAGCCTTGGCTATTTAACGTGGATCCTAAATTTACCGGCTCCGACCACTCCCTAGTACCTACCCGCCTACACACAAAAATATCTTCCAATTGCGCCGTATCGGCTTGCATCGACAATAACAAAATACTATCGGTAGCCGGAAAAAAATTAATAAATCCGGTTTCGGGCGCAAAATTCCGGATAGTTACCGCTTGGGGTTTAGACCAGCCCGTTGCCGTAGAGGTAGCAAAAGATAAGCCGGGTGCCATGCGGTTCCGCGACAAATACACATTGCTCAGCCAAACGCTATCGCCGGTAGCACTTACCGCGCTGATGGCATTGTTGTAAATATTATTCAGGGGTGGGCCAATATTCTGGGGCTCCTGCCATTTGCCGGCAGCTTCGTGGTAGGTACTAAACCAAATATCCTGGCCGGCGGTTTGCCCTCCCATATTGCCCGGGTGGTTACTCCGGACAAAATATATTCTCTTACCGTTTGGCGTAAGAACCGGCATTAATTCGTCGGCTACAGAATTTAATTCGGGCACCGGAACCGCTTTGCGCACCTGGCTTAAACTTAATTGGGGAAAAATCAGCCAGTATACTCCCAGTAAGTAATATATATATTTAGCTCTTAAGAATGGCATGCCCCAGTTAAGCATTATTACCAACGATAATACATCGGTGATTTAATGCGGTAAGAATTTCCTAAAATAAAACCAAGCATTAATTCGTGGCTGCCGTGGTTATAATTATACAGGTTGGAGGTAGCCATTTCGTAGGCGTAGCCCACATTTAAAACGGCGTTTAAATTAAACCCGGCTAAGGCAGCTACAGCGTTCTGATGCCGGTAAGATACCCCGCCCCAATATTTGCGCAGGTACGATGCTTTCAGGTTTACATCTACTGAAACCGGGCTGGGCTGCACGTATTTTACCAACACCGAAGGCATTAGTGCCAACTCCTGCCCTAACCTGATTTCGGTACCAGCCATTAAAAAATAATGATTCGGAAAGCGTTGTAACTGCCCGGTGTTCATGCCGCTAAAATCAATAGCGTTCTGAAATAACTGCGCTACCGTGGCTCCCACGTAAAAACTTTTGCCGTACAAAGTGGTGCCAACGCTTACTTCGGGTAGCAGGCGGGCATCGAGGTATTGGTTTACCACGGGGTCGGCCTGGGGGCCAAAATCCAGTTCCGAAATATTAAGGCTGTAACGGGTTAAACCGGCCGTAATACCTGCAGACAGTTTCATGGTACGGTTAGCTACTGGCAAATGATAGGCGTACGAAAAAGCAGCTCCTAAACGCTTGTAAGGGCCCATTTTATCAGAAATCAGCATACCGCCTACACCTTGGTGCGGCTTTAAAAATTTAAAATCGTTGGCCTCTTTGTACCGCAGTTTATTTATCAGGTTACTTTTTCCGCGGGCCGGTAAAGAAATAATAGAGCTGCTCCGGTCTGCTTTTTTTAAAGGTCCGTGGGCCGTTAAATAAAAAGAACTCGGCGATTCGGCCAGGCCCAGCCACTGATTGCGGTAACTTACTTTAATGTCGGTATAATTTTCGATGCCGGTTAAAGCCGGATTAAGCAGGTAGCCGTTGAGCATATATTGGTTATACTGCGGCTTTTGCTGCGCCCGCACGCCATAACAGAGGCAAAGAAATAAAATAAATAATAAGTAAATCTTTTGCACGTGCACTCCTCCCTTATTTAACAATAGAAACATGCCCCGTAATTGGTTTATGGCCGTTATGGGGACTAATAATATAATAATAAGTAGCCATGGGCAGCGATTTACCGTTGCGCATACCGGTCCAGGCCGTTGTATTTCCGCCTTCGTATACCTTACTGCCCCACCGGTCAAATATTTCGATGGTTACCTGCTGGTACTCTTGTATGTTCTGAATGACCCAAGCATCGTTAACGCCGTCTTCGTTCGGCGAGAAAGCATTCGGGATTTTAAGCCGGGGCAATACCCGGATGGTTAGCGCATCGGTATTGGTGCAGCCGGCCGCCGAAGTTACGGTTAAGGTATAAGTAATGGTTTCGAGCGGGCTGGCTACCGGGTTAGCGACAGTAGCATTACTTAAACCAGTGGCCGGCGACCATAAAAAACTACCCTCTCCGGTAGCTTTCAGGGTATAAGATTCGCCTTCTATTATTTCTATATCGGGTCCGGCGGCTACGGCTGGCGTGGGATTAAATTTAATTTGTACGTCATCGGTGGCATCTGGGCAAGGGGCATTCCGGACGGTCCAGCGCAAAGTATATAATTCGTTATAGCGGCCGGTAAAGCGGGCATTGGGCAAATCAGGATTAGAAAAATTACCACCGGCACCACTTACTACGGTCCAGGTGCCGGTACCCACTGTTGGTATTTGTGCCGCTAAAGCAGTGCTGGTAACACCACATACATTTACCTGGTCGGGGCCGGCCAAAGCTTGCGGCTGGGCGCTGATGGTTATGGTACGGGTAATTACATCCTGGCACCCAGCTTCGCTGGTTACGGTAAGTTTAACCGCATAATTGCCCGACGACCGGTACGTGTAGCTGGGGTTTTGCTGAGTAGCCGTACTGCCATCGCCGAAATCCCATTGCCAGGTAGTAATACGGCCGCTGCTTACGGTAGAGGCATCGGTAAAGGCTACCGCTTCTTTCTCGCACAAATTAACGGCATTAAAAGTAGCTATGGGTTTAGGACTTACCACAATTTGCCGGGTTAACCGGTCGATACAGCCGTTGGCACCTGTTACGGTTAAGCTAATGGTAAAAGTACCCGGTGCCTTATATTGATAAACGGGTTGTCGGCCCGTAGCGGTAGCACCATCGCCAAAGTTCCAGGTATAATTGGCAATTGTTCCACCCGGTATGCTAGAGGCTTCGTTTAAGGTAATATTTTCGCCGACACACACATTAACCGTGGTGAAAGCCGCCGTAGGACTAGGTATTACGGTTATGGTTTTGGTAATGGTTTCCTGACAGGTTTGCCCGGAGTAAGCTACCAGGCGCACCACGTAGTTGCCCGCCTGGCTATACAAATGTTTGGGGTGTTGCTCGGTGCTGGTGGTGCCATCGCCAAAATTCCACTCCCAACGAATTATTTTACCAAAAGCAATGGTAGTGGCATCGGTAAATTTAACGGTATCTTTCTGGCATAAATCCCGGAAAGTAAAGTCGGGCCGTGGTTCGGCGGCACTTACCATAAAGGTTTGGGCTAATACATCCTGGCAACCATTGGCTGTAGTTACGGTTAGTTGCACCGGGTAATTGCCTGCAGTTGCGTACCGGTGGCTCGGATTCTGGTCTGTAGAAGTAGCTCCGTCGCCAAAGCTCCATAGGTACGTTAAAGCGCCGCCGCCCGGCACGGCAGAATTATTGGTGAACGTAATCACATCGCGCACACAGGCATCGGGCAACGTAAAGGCCGCCTGGGGCTTAGGGAAAATAATAATAACTTTCGAGAGAGTGTCGCTGCAGCTTATATCCGAGAATACTTTTAACCGTACCCGGTAGCGCCCGGCCTGGCTAAACTGATGACTGGGGTTTTGCTCGGTAGAAGTGCTCCCGTCACCAAAAGTCCATTCCCACCGGTTTATGGTGCCCACGGCCGTGGTGCTCTGGTCAGTAAAAACTGAGGCGTTACCTTCGCATACCGGCACCGACGCAAAAACCGGTACGGGCTTGGGGTAAATAATTACCCTCTGCGAGAGGGTATCGATACAACCGCCATTATTGGTAACCATTAATTTTACTCGGTAGGTACCGGGCGCCGAAAACAAGTGCTTGGGGTTTTGTTTATCCGAAATATTATTTCTTCCGGAACCAACATCGCCAAAATCCCAGCTCCATTTTTTTATGGCATTGTTCTGACTAACATTGGAGGCATCGGTAAAGGCAGTAGAGTCGCGGTAGCAGGGTACACTAAAATTAAAAGCTGCTACCGGGTTAGGATTCACGGTAAAGTCGTAGGTTATCTCGTCCTGAGCATCGCAATCTACATCGCTGGAGCGGGTTATCATTAACTTAACTGTAAAAGTACCGGCCTGGCTGTACGTATATTCCGGCGATTTAATGGTATAAGCCGTGGGCGATACCTGCACAATTTTGGTTAAATCTTTTTCTTCGTACACCGGCGAACCATCGCCAAAGTCCCAAACTATTTTCAAGGGGGCATAGGGGAAATTGCCCGTAAAATCCAGCACTTTGCCCAGACAACCCGAGTCGGTACCGGTATTGGTGTTGGCTGTAATATTTTTGGAGAGGTCCTTTACATTGGCTCCCGCCGAATAAGCGTAAGATTCTACGGCGCCGTAACCATAAGCAATTGCGTTAAAACCGGCGTCGGCGGTGAGGTTATGCGTAGGCTGGCCGTTCGAAATAAGCGATACATCTTCCTGCAGGTAAGAATATTCTGAATTGGGGATAGGTACAAAATTAGCTGTTGGGCGGTTGCCGTTTATCCGAAAAGAATTTATTTCGGCAGTTTTCATTACCACATTTATATAATGCTGGGTAATGTTGGTAGCCGGGTTGGTTTGGTTTTGTAACGCCGAGTAAAGCGTGGTGCTGGTTACAGTTTGTTCTACGGGGTTTAGTACTACCATATCGGGGTCGCCGGGAAAAAGCGGGTTATTGGTGCCCCGGCCCGAATTGCGGAAATCGCAGGTTTGGGCAATCTGAAACTGGGCTACCGAAATGCCTTTATCGGCGGTAATAACATTGCTCCGGTCGCTCTGGAACTCAATCATGGCTCCTTTGCGGTAAGGGTTGTTTAAAGGTGTACCATTGGCACTAACCGCCGAGCCATTTACCTGAACGGTGGTATTATCTTCGCCAACAATAATCCGGAAAATATCGAATGGGCGCTGAATAAACGGAGCCGTTACAAAATTTTTGCCCCAGGAACTAAGCGGGTAAAGCTGCTGGTAAAGGTTATCGCCGCCACTGGCCCCAAAACAGCCAAAAGCTGTCCAGGTACTACCCGAGAAAACCGCTACTTTTTTACAGGTTATGTTTTCGGGCACGTTGGTGGTTATCCGGCTACCCGTTAAATCAATTAAAGATTGTACCTGGTAAATTTCGCCGGCGTTTAATTTAACTTTAAACGGCGAATTGGCCGCCCGCCCGGCGCGGGTGCTTTGGGTAGGGGTAACTTCTACAGTGGTGTTATCTTCGGTTGCAATAATGGTAAATTGCGAGTAGCGTTCCGGTTCGTTGTTTGCCGGTAAAGATTGTTCGTAGTTCAAGGTGTAATATTCGCGCCCCATAGTAGCCGTGGGCAACACCAGGGTAGCCGCCGAGCGCGCACTCCGGAATATATGCGAATAAACCACAATGGGCTGCACGGCCGTAACGTGTATACCTTTTCTTTCGATTACCTCAGAGCCGGCAATGTACGCCTGGCTGCCTTCAATGGGCACTACGGTTACAGCGTTGGCATTAACCGGATAACTACGCGGTGCACCGACTCCAATGGTTACAGTAGCGGTAGTAGTTACATCAGAAGTTAAATACAGAAACATCCGGGAATTTAATCCGTCTATATGCCCCGTATAAGCCACCCAAAAATCGCGGCCTTTGTTAGACGAATTCTGGGCCTGCAGCGGCTGAACTACCCCTATTCCCAGAAGCAAGCATGCGCATAAAAGATAGAAATATTTTAACGAAAAGGGTAAAATTCTAATCATAATCCGGACAAAGCATAGAGCAGGGAAAGGGCTCTCCAAGTTAAATAATTAATCAGAAATTTGTATTCTCGCCGGTAAAAGTTTTATTTAAATAATCTAAAGCGCAGCCCAATTCCAATAAAGCGTTTTTAGCCGCTAAACAGATTTATATTTGCCAAGCTTATAGTAAGCTTATTTTTGTAAGAACCGCCAGCCTCTAATTACCCAGGGCAACAAAACAGGAAAGATTAAATTTAAATGGAACAAATCCGGGAATATTTTCAAAAACTGGTACCGCTCACCGAGGCCGAATGGCAAATATTTTCGTCGAAATTAGTACAACAGCAATTTTCTAAAAAAACCATTTTGCTTAAAATCGGCCAAACCGAAAATTTTCTTTCCTTTATCCAGGCAGGCATTATTCGGTTTTATATTCCCAAAGAAGAAAACGACTTAACCTTTGGTTTTGCCTTTACGAATAATTTTGTAAGTGCTTACGATTCTTTTCTGGCCCAAAAGCCCTGTACTTACCAGGTAGAAGCCCTGACAGATATAACGCTTTGGCGAATAACTTACCCTGATTTACAAATTGTTTACCGCGAAACGGCTGTTGGCAATACCATTGGGCGGTTGGCCGGCGAAGACCTGTTTCTAAAAAAATCGAGCAGAGAACTGGCGCTGCTAAATGAAACCGCCGAACAACGCTACCTGAATTTATTTACCGAACAACCGCAATTGATAAAACAAATTCCGCTTAAATATATTGCCACTTACATCGGGATTACGCCGCAAGCCCTCAGTCGCATCCGGAAACGGATTTCTTAACCCAGGTTCATTGTTTTCTTTTTGCCGGCAACGGAATTTTGTAGAAAAGAATATTTATGAAACCGTTAATTGTGTTACTCGCGGGTTTTGCGCTTGCCTTACTGGGCCAGCAAATTTGGGTTAAAGAAATTATTCTGGCGATAGCGGGCCAGGTTGCTATGGCGGTTATGTTGTGTTTTACGGCCGTGGCACATTTTGCTTTTACCCGAGGCATGACCATGATGCTGCCCGATTTTGTTCCGGGTAAAACAGCTCTGGTGTACTTAACCGGGATTATAGAAATTGCGGCGGCCATTGGTTTACTTATTCCGGCAGTACAAACTACAACCGCCTGGTCTTTAATCGGCTTTTTTATTTTACTACTGCCGGCCAATATTTACGCCGCTATGCACCACGTAGATTATCAGAAAGGCACTTACCAGGGCAACGGTTTGTCTTATTTATGGTTCCGGGTTCCGCTCCAGGTTCTATTTATTATCTGGACTTACCTATGCGTACTTGGGGGTTAACTCTAGCCACAAGAACTTAGACTTCTGCTTTAAAATATTATCATTCTTTAAGATTTAAGCGCCGGTTGCGGTAAGTTTAAATTTTACTTTCTGAGGAGCAGCTAAAATTAAGTTTATTGCGTAAAACCATTGTTTCCTGAACCACAACCAAACAAACTTGGGTAGAATCGAAGATTTTTTGGCCCGCGCCCTTCCCAGTAAGGCCGAAATATTGTTGCTAAGTCCGCTGATATTTATTTATGTGCTGCTGGTAGCTATACTGGTTTGCTACCTGAAAAAATACCGGCAGGTACGCACGCCCTATACCCGTAAAATTTTTCATTTTCTCATATTTACCACGGCGGGCATTTTCCAGTTCTGGTTTGGGCTGTCGCTGGTAGTTTTATTTGGCTCCATTGTAAGTTTATTTGTTTTGGCGGCTGTGCTGCTAGGCAATGGGTTTATATTTTATGAGGCCCTGGCCCGCGAAACCGATCGCCCCCACCGTACTTTGTTTGTTTTAGTACCTTTGTTTACCACGGCTTTGGGCGGTGTACTCATTAATATTTTCTTTCCGCAGTTCTCTTTTATTGGGTATCTGGTAGGCGGCTGGGGCGATGCCGTAGGCGAACCCGTGGGCACCCGCTGGGGCAAACACCGCTATGCTGTACCTTCTTTAATGGGCGTACCGGCCCAACGCAGTTTAGAAGGCTCGGGGGCAGTGGTATTGGTTAGCACTTTGGTGGCGTTTGCCGGCTTGTATTTGTCTGGCTATCCGGTAACAGTAGCCGCCGGTACGGCGCTGGCCTGCGGTATAGGTAGTGCCGCCGTAGAAGCCATTAGTAACCACGGCCTCGATAATTTAACCATTCAGGTAGCAGCCGCCGGCATTGCTTATTTTCTGCTTGGTTAAACCAGATATTTTCATTACAAAAAGCAACTGCCTATTTAACTTAAATCTACTATTTGCGCTATTGAGTTACCCATTTTCTTACAAATAAAACCGCGTATTTAAGTGTTTATATTAACTTAAAATATCATGATGCGACAGCGTAGATACCTATCATCTGCCCTAACTAACTTTCTTGTAATCCGGTCTTAAATAAGTTATCCACAAACCTGCAAAAAATAGCCTTTTAACGTCACCTTTAAACCCAAAAGAAAGTACACACAAGCTCTTAAATTAAATCTTATCATTTATCCTGAATTAAGTTTAATTTTTAGGTTACTGTTGTATGAAAAATATTTTACTTTTTTCGGTACTGTTTATTTTTGCAGCCTTTGGTTGCAACTCTTCTAAAACCACCTCTGCGGCTGCTAAATCCGAAGTACTTTATGAAATGATAACGTACTATGCCGCTCCGGGCCGGTTAAAAGATCTGGATGCCCGCTTCCGGAACCATACTACCCGGCTGATGGCCCGGAATGGCATGAAAAATATTGGTTACTGGATACCGGTAAATAACCCGCAAAATAAACTGGTTTACTTACTGGCTTTCCCTAACCGGCAGGCCCGCGACCAGGCTTGGCAACGTTTTAACCAGGATGCCGCCTGGCAAGCCGTAGTAAAAGCCACCGAAGTACACGGCAAACTGGTAGACAAAGTAGAATCTATTTACCTTAAACCTACCGATTATTCGCCGGTACCAACCTTAAACGGCACCCAGCAGCCCCGCTCTTTTGAGCTGCACACCTTTACGGCTACCCCGGGTAATATTGGCAATTTACACGCCCGCCTGCGAAATTATACCAGCAAACTTTACGAGAAATATGGCTTAACCACTATTGCTTATTGGCAGCCTACCGACCGCGATAAAGAAACCCGCAGTAATATGCTTATTTTTATGGTGGCCAGCGCTAACCCCGAAGCCGGCGAAGCTTCTTTTAAAGTGGTACGAGACGATCCGCAGTGGCAACAAGCGTTCCGGGCCTCTGAGAAAGAAGGAGGCGGTTTGCTTACCACCAAAGCCGAAGCGGTTTATATGCTCCCCACCGATTATTCGCCGCTTAAGTAAGTTGCGGGCTTAGCCCCAATAATTTGGGGTTTAGGTAACCGATGGCTCCGGCCTTATTATTTAGATGATTTATATCATATTTACGCTTTTAATATAGCTGCCTTTAACCCGGGCAGCTATATTTGTATATAGCCCGGGCTGAAACAACAACTTGTTTAAGCTATTTAAAACAGGTAAAAGTATTTACCTTTAAATAAATTTAAAAAAATCTAAAACTTACTTTGGTTAAGGAATCCTAACCAAACTAAAATGCTGTAATATTCATTATGCCATCCGCCAATATCAGCCAATACTTAACCCAAATCCTGTATCCACAATTACCGCCATCGGGCACCGACTGGCTACAAAAACAGTTAGCTAATTTAAAAACTGAAAAAGATTTTTACCTGGCTTTTAGCCTGGCCCCGCGGTTTACAGGCAAAAAAAAGTTAGACTTTAGTGCCGCTGATTTACAAACCGCACAAGCACTACGTTCCGGCTTTACGCCTTATAACTGGACAGCCGACCAGGCGGCGCGTACTTTACTGGTACTAGCTATACCCCATACTACCCCAGAAGCTTACGTAGCTACCCTGAATAAACTTTTTAGTACCGCCAATTTAAGTGAATTAGCTACGCTGTATGCGACTTTACCCCTGTTGCCTTACCCCGAGCTACACGTAAAACGAGCGGCTGAAGGCGTACGCACCACCATGACCCAGGTTTTTGATGCCATTGCGCTGAATAATCCTTATCCGCACGATTATTTACCCGAAGAAGCCTGGAACCAGATGGTGCTTAAATCAATCTTTAACGTACGGCCTTTGTACCAGATTTACGGTTTAGATGCGCGCCGCAACCTAGCTCTGGCCCACATTGCCATAGACTACGCCCACGAACGCTGGGCCGCCGGCCGTACCCTTACCCCGGAGTTATGGCGGTTAGTAGGCCCATTTTTAACCACCGAAAACCTGGCAAATATTAGCCGTTTATTCCAGAGCCCAGAAAATATTCAGCACAAAGCGGCCGCGCTGGCTTTGTCGGAAAGTAATTTACCCGAGGCAACCCAAATATTAAATCAGTACCCGGAATTAAAAGAAGAGATTAGCAACCAGAACTTAACCTGGGAAATAATTGGCGAAAAAGCTTATGCTGGCTAAAACTAAAAAGCTGGCTATTCCCATTCCGGAAATGAGAGAACAAAACTCTTAACTTAAAATATTTTTATTCTGATATTTTACTCCATTAGTGGGTAAATCTTAAATTTAACCAAGTCTTTAACATTTATAAATATGCTATTCATCGATCCCCACGTACACATGACCTCCCGCACCACCGACGATTACGAAGCAATGCGTAAAGCCGGCGTGGTAGCCATGATTGAACCCGCTTTCTGGATGGGCCAGCCCCGCACCGAAGCCGGCACTTTTAAAGATTATTACAGCCATTTAATTGGTTTTGAGCGTTTCCGGGCCAGCCAGTTTGGCATAAAACATTACTGTACCATTGGTCTTAACTCCAAAGAAGCCAACAACGAGGCCCTGGCCGAAGAAGTAATGGAATTACTGCCGCTTTTTGTGTGTAAAGAAGGCGTAGTGGGCGTAGGCGAAATTGGCTACGACGACCAAACCGCCACCGAAGATAAATACTACCGCCTGCAACTGGACCTGGCTAAAGAAGTAAACTTGCCGGTGCAAATTCATACACCGCACCGCGATAAAAGAAAAGGCACCATTAAAAGCATGGAAGTAGCCTTAGAACATGGTTTAGACCCTGCTATGGTAATTGTAGACCACAACAACGAAGAAACGGTAAAAGATGTGCTGGATCGTGGGTTTTGGGCGGCTTTTACCATTTACCCGCACACCAAAATGGGCAACGAGCGTATGACCGAGATTGTGCGGCAATACGGCCACGAACGCATTATGATTAACAGCGCCGCTGATTGGGGCATTAGCGACCCGCTGGCGGTGCCTAAAACGGCTCAGCTCATGTTAGAACGCGGCATTGCAGAAGAATCGGTGCAGATGGTAACTTACCAGAATGCCTTGGCCGCCTTTGGTCAGAGCGGGCAAATGCAGGAGAGCGATTGGCTCGAAGCCAGTCCTGTTGACCAAAGCCTTAAATTCTCCGGAAATTCTATTTTACGCGGTGGCCAAACACCCCGCATTGATACCGGCGAGAACGAATCTGACAACCGCATTATCCGTTAATAGCTGCGCCGGCTAGCGCAACCATATTTTTATTGGCAAACTTTTGTGAATAACAAAAGCAAAAAATGGCAAAATATCGGGTAATAATGCTCAAATTTGCAAATCCTGAAATTGTACTAGTTACCCAACATGAACCGAATATTTGCCCACCTGGTACTCATGCGACCGGCCAATATTATTACTGCCATCGCCGATATTATGCTGGGCTTTGCCGCTTCCGGCTCTTTAACTTTAATTGCCCAACAAGGTAATTTTTCGTTAGACCACCCGCAACTGCAACTACTGTATTGGCTTATGGCCGCTACCATAGGTTTGTACGGGGGCGGGGTGGTTTTTAACGATGTTTTTGATGCCGAACTGGACCGGGTAGAACGTCCCGAGCGGCCTATACCCAGCGGAGCCGCCACCCGGGTAAGTGCCACTATTTTAGGGGCGCTATTGCTGATACTGGGTATTGCGGCGGCTTTTCAGGTTTCTATTATGAGTGGGGCCCTGGCGCTAAATGTAGCTATTCTGGCTTTGGTTTATAATGCACTGGGTAAATATCATCCGGTTTTAGGTCCGCTAAATATGGGCGTTTGCCGGGGTGGTAATTTGTTGTTGGGCATTAGTGCCGTACCGGCAGCAGTTTGGGTTTATTGGTACCTGGCCCTGATTCCTATTGTATATATTGCGGCCATAACGGTTATAAGTCGCGGCGAAGTACACGGTGGCGATAAACGTGTATTGCTGGGTGCTTTATTTTTGTATTTTCTGGTAATTGGCGGCATCATTTGCCTGATGCAACTACAACAGTATCATATTCTGTATGCCATGCCTTTCCTGATTTTATTTACTTACCTTATTTTCCCGCCGTTGGTTAAAGCCATTAAAACCTTAGATCCCATGCACATCCGGTTGGCCGTTAAAGCCGGGGTTATTGCGCTTATACTTATGGATGCTACCATTGCGGCCGGTTTTGCGGGCTGGCAGTACGGCTTAATAGTGCTATTACTTTTCCCAATTTCCCGGTTCCTGGCTAAGCAGTTTGCAGTTACCTAAGGCCTTAATTAGGTAAGAAACAAGTAATGTTTTGAAACACGAACTTTACACAATTTCAGAAAAATCAAACAATAAACTTGTTATAAGCCGGAAGAAAAACAGGCATTTACAAGGAGCGGCCAGTTTAACGCTATTTCTTTTATTTTGGATAGTACCAACTTATAATATTGGGAACGAAAATAATATTCGGAATTTACAACAACAACTCAAATATCTGCTTCAGCACCCGGAATATTGGCTCCACGTTTTTCTAATTCCTGTTCTTATGGTTTTTGGAATTATTTGCTTGTTGTACGTCTTTTTTACCGGCGAAGAAATAATAATTGATAAAAGCAATAGCTTAATTTCTAAACAAGGAAAAACGCAAATACATGTTACAGAAGTCAGCCATTTACAAATCAGGAAATATACGGATAGCGATGGCGACATTGATTATCGGTTATCACTTGTAACTACCACAAACAATAAGTTATTTATCGATCGTAGTTCTAACCAAGATGGCATTATTTCCTTTGCCGAAGAAATTGGTGATTTTTTAGAGAAAAATATTCAATTTAAATAAACATGCTCTCAGAAACCTCCTTAAAAGTACTGTTTGTATATATAGGCATGTATTTTGTATTTGGGGAATATTTTTAGAGGCATCTTTCCTGTGGCCAATCAAATAAATACTTTATATCTTTCGGTATTTTAGAGTGCTTGTAAATTAAGTGGTTAAAACCGCTGTGGCTTAGGCCTCTCTAACAATCTCTGCCTGGTTGTAAATTCTTTATCTTTTCTATGCAAAAATCAGGGATAAATGCACTTAATTAGATCCTAATTTTGTTATCCCAAATATAAACGGTTAATTACCTGTTTCAGAATATTAAATTTAGCTCTACTTACATAAATGCAGATTGCTCCAATCCACCAAAAATTTAAAGTATCTTTTTCTTACCTAGTACACTTTACCAATGGCCTTTTTAGGCCTGATAATCATTTACTCCGCGATGTGATTGCCCAGGATGGCGGCGAAGGCCAGCGTAAGTTATTTTTTGTAATTGATAGCGGCGTACAAGAAGCGCACCCACACCTCTTAAAGGCCATTCAAGCCTATTTTGAAACCCACGCTCAAGTATTAAAACTGACCAGTACGCCGGTTATTATTCCGGGCGGCGAGCAGTGCAAAAACAATCCGGAGTGGGTAGAGCAGTTGCTTGAAGCGGTTCATTTGTACGGCATCGATCGGCATTCGTACATGGTAGCTATTGGCGGCGGCGCTTTACTAGATATGGTAGGCTACGTGGCTTCTATTGCGCACCGCGGCATCCGGCATATTCGCATCCCAACTACGGTGCTGTCGCAGAACGACTCCGGCATTGGCGTAAAAAACAGCGTAAATGCATTTGGTAAGAAAAACTTCTTAGGCAATTTTGCGCCGCCTTACGCTGTACTCAACGATTTCGATTTTTTAACTACTTTATCAGATCGTGATTGGCGGTCGGGTATTTCCGAAGCCATTAAAGTTAGTTTAATTAAAGACGCAGCCTTTTTCCGGTTTATTCAGGAAAATGCCGAGAAACTAGCCAAACGCGATATGCCGGCTATGCAGTACCTTATTTACCGTTGTGCCGAATTGCACCTGCAACACATAGGCGGCGGCGATCCGTTTGAACAAGGTTCTTCCCGCCCCTTAGACTTTGGTCACTGGTCGGCACATAAACTAGAGCAACTGAGTAACTACGAAATCCGGCACGGCGAAGCGGTTACGCTGGGGATTGCCCTCGATTCGGTTTATTCGCATTTAGTAGGCATTTTATCGGCGAAGGAGTTGGCGGAAATATTAACTGTAATCCGTACCCTGGGTTTTGATTTATACGTGCCGGAATTAAACGAACACCTGGAAGATGCGGCCCACCCCAATAGTTTGCTGCACGGTTTACAAGAATTTAGAGAGCACCTGGGCGGTAAATTAACCATTATGCTGCTTACCCAAATTGGCAAAGGCGTAGAAGTAAACACCATGGATAACGACACCGTGGTGGCCGCCGTACGCCAATTGCAGCAGTACCAAAACCAGGTTGCACCGGTACAATAAGCTTGCTATAGGTAATAAGTTTACAGCTATTTAGCGCCGTATAGTAATTATTTTTTAGTTACCAATAAATCAAAAGTTACTCCTGCAAAAGTTATAGCCCAGGTAAAGCCTGGTTGCTATAACTTTTGCAGGAGTAACTTTATCATTTCTGAGAGGTACGCGCCGTTATAAGGTCCAAAAAAATTCATGTCGCGGGTTTTGTATTTTGGCAGATGGTAATATTTATCGGGGGTAATGTACCCAATATAGCCGCCATTAAAACTGGTAATCACTAACTTATCAGCCGGATGGGGTAATTGCTGCGCCAGGTCCGGCACTAATTCTCCCGAAAAATCGCAGGGCGTTCCTACTAGTAATACATCGCCGAGGCGCAAACCCGAAAGCGTAGCCGGGTACTTACCAAAAATTCCGTAGAAAAATATTGGCCATAAGCGCCAATTCTGGGCAATTCGCCAATGCGGACTACGCAAATATAAAGGTACTTCTACTGCTTTTAGCCGAAACAAATAATTAACCGGCACCGATGCCACAGCCGGCATAATATGGGTGGCCAACCCCTGCGCCATGTTCGTTACTTTATGGTAGTTGGTACCCGTTGCTGCCGGACTATGGCTGGCTACCGCTCCAGCGCTAAACGCCGCAAAATCAATAGTAGCATCTTTCTCCAGGCGCTGTACCAGCGCCGACGGGTAATCACCGGATATATTTAGTTCGGCAGCGGGTAAGCAGGTTGCGTGCGCTGCATACGTAAGCCACACTGCCGTTTCGCCGGTTAATTTTTTAATTTTAAGCAGCCGCACCGCTGTGTCGCGTGTACCAGCCGTACCTACCAAGCGGTTAGCGACCAGGCTATCGGCCTTTAAGGCAGCATAACCCACCTGGGCCGGTGCCGCATTTTTATCAGCCAAGACAATAGCTTTTAAAATAGAATGCGTTAAATGGTCTACAATTTTTTTATCGTATTTACCGGCCATTACAAAACCGGCGGGTTTACGGGCCCACCCGCCCAGGCTGCTGTGGGCGTGGGTAGCCGTCAGGTATACCTGCTCTTTCCTAAACCCAATGCTACTGAGCTCTTCTTTTAACGCTGCCGTAACCGACATGGGCGCAATTAATAAATCTAGGGTAATTAAGGCCACGCGTTCAGTTTTGTTTTTAAAAACAAACGCCCGCACATAAATAGAATCGTGAATGCCGGTCAGGCGCTTGCCTTTACGCTTGCCGTAACCAGCTAAGGGCGCCTGGTGGTCAGGCGTAATATTTACTTTGGCCCACCCCACCCGCACGGTATCGGGGTTAAAAGTGGGTGCCGGTAATTTAGCTACTGCCGCTTTGGTTTGGCGGTAATATTTTTTACCCTGATAGGGCTTTTTACCCACTGGCAAACAGCTCTGTAAGCCGCAACCCAGAACAAACCCCAGCATAATAAATAAAAATCTGTTGTACGATTTATTGGCCACCAATACTACCCTGCTTAATTTTGTACGTAATTTGTTTTATTTTTAAAAGTACAAAGGATGGCCCGCAAAGCAATAGAATTTGGCCGTTATCCCTGGTTTCCGGCGCATGGGTACGCATATATACACCCCTCTAACCGCCGCGATTTTGAAGCGATAACGCCGCACGACAAAGTTTTTGAGAAGATAGATGAGAACGACCGCTGGGTGTTGCTGCAATACGGCCATAAACAGTTTAAAGTAGAACCCGATTTGTACACGCCGGTTGCGCCGTTGCCGTTTAGTTTTGGCGACAAAGTAGAAGAAGTCAATCGTACGCCCGGCCAGCTCCGGTTGCGCGGCGAAATATTTAATATTTTCTGGCACCCCGCCGAAGACCAGGCTTATTTTCAGATCCGGCAGGGCAAACAAGAACTAGAACGCCGTTTCCGAGCCGAGGAATTACGCCCCATGCAGTAAACCACTATTAAATTTTATCAGATTTTAATCCCCGCTTTTTACAGAAGCTAACTCCTGGCAACCGTTTAATGCCTAATCTGGTGGTAGCCGGCGCTTGTTGCGCCGGCTATTTTTAAAAAAGTAGCAAATACCTATTTTTTAATTTAATCGTTAATCTGGCTTTATTTAAGTTCTAAATTAGAAACCGCAAACGTTACCGGTAATTTTTAACAAGCCAAATAATTGTATTTATCAAATTCACATCTTTATTAACTCTTGGTAAAAGCCGCTTCAGTTGTAGCCATCATTTTCACAATTAAATTTATTTAAGCATATTGGAAAAAATTATCTATACATGAAGCAAAGTCCTTTTAGTTTAGAAAACAAAATTGCATTGGTTACCGGTGGCGGTACCGGTTTGGGTTTAGGCATTAGTAAAACTTTTTTAGAAGCGGGCGCAACCGTAATTATTACAGGTCGGCGGGAAGATGTGCTGCGCGAAGCCTGCGAAAAGCTAGGCGAAGGGGTAACCTATATTGTGAATGATGTTTCTGATTTAGCAGGTGTGCCCGGTTTGGTAAAGAAAATAGAAGAAGAGTTCGGGCGCATTGATGTACTGGTAAATAATGCCGGCATTAACTTAAAAAAACACACCTTGGAAGTAACCGACGAGGAGTTTCAGCGCATTATTCAAACCAATTTAAATGCGGTATTTGCATTAACCCGCGAGGTAAGCCGCAGCATGGTAGCCCGGGGCAGCGGCTCTATTATTATGATTACCTCTATGGCCGCTATGTATGGTTTATCGCTGGTAGCTGCTTATTCGGCTTCCAAATCGGCGGTATTGGGCATGACCCGCGTACTGGCCAGCGATTTATCGCCGTATGGTGTTCGGATAAATGCCATAGCGCCTGGCTTTATCGAATCGCCGATGCTGTTTAAAGCTTTGGACGCTGATCCGGAACGAAAAGCAAAAGTTACCGGGCGCACACCTATGCAGCAATTTGGTAAGCCCGAAGACATTGGTTTAGCCGCCGTTTACCTGGCCTCTGAAGCCAGCCGGTTTGTAACGGGTATTAACCTACCGGTAGATGGCGGCAACTCTATTGGTTTTTAAATCTGATAAATAATCCGGAGCATTACACCTGCCGGGCAACTGGATAAAACAATAGCAGCTTTTATCCAGGCCAGAATAAAATAAATTGATTAAAATAATTAGCCAATCGATAATTAACTTTGGCTAACAGCTCTTATTTGACTATTAAATAATTCACCACTGCCTCATGGAAAAAACCAAAACAGGCCATTATCGCTGGGTAATTTGCGCCTTGCTCTTTTTTGCCACTACTATCAATTATATCGACCGGCAGGTTATTGGCTTACTTAAACCTACCCTCGAAACCGAATTTAACTGGACCGAATCCGATTACGGCAATATTGTAATGGTTTTTGCGGCCTGCTACGCCTTAGGCTACATTATCTTCGGTAATTTTATTGATAAAATCGGCACTAAGCTGGGTTATACCATTTCTATTATTATCTGGAGTATTGCCGCCATGTTGCATGCCCTGGCAAAAAGCACGTTCGGTTTTGGCGTAGTAAGGGGTTTATTGGGCTTAGGTGAAGCGGGTAACTTTCCGGCGGCGGTTAAAGCCGTAGCCGAATGGTTTCCGAAAAAGGAAAGGGCTTTGGCTACGGGTATATTTAACTCCGGTACCAGTATTGGTGCAGTGGCCGCTCCTATTCTGGTGCCCTGGATTCTAGGCGCTTACGGTTGGCAAGAGGCTTTTTTAATTACCGGTGCCCTGGGTTTTGTCTGGCTTATTTTCTGGTGGTTTGCCTACGAAATTCCGTCTAAGCATAAAAAAATCACCCCCGAAGAGTACACCTATATTCACAGCGATAACGAACCAGCTGTTTCAGAAACGGCCGCAAAACTACCCTGGAGCCGCTTACTCAGTATAAAACAAACCTGGGTTTTTATTTTAGGTAAACTCCTTACCGACCCAATCTGGTGGTTTTTCCTGTTCTGGCTGCCGTCTTACTTTGCTACTACGTTTAACCTCGACCTGAAAAAACCAAGTTTGCACCTAGCTATCGTATACACAGCTACCACGGTGGGTAGTGTGGGCGGCGGCTATTTATCGTCTTACTTAATTAAAAAAGGCTGGCCTATTTTAAAAGCCCGGAAAGCAACTATGCTGTTGGTAGCCTTTTGTGTACTGCCCATTATGCTGGCCCGGTTTGCTACCGATATTTGGGTGGCAGTAGGTATTATTAGTTTGGCGGCCGCAGCGCACCAGGCCTGGAGCGCCAATATTTTCACCATTGTTTCGGATATAGTACCCAAAAGAGCTGTTAGCTCGGTAGTTGGTATTGGGGGTATGGCCGGTTCCATTGGTTCTACCCTGTTCCCGTTATTGGTAGGTTACTTACTCGATTATTATAAAGCAGCCGGTAATATTGGAGCTGGTTACAACATACTATTTATTATTTGTGGTTGTGCTTATTTTATTGCCTGGTTTATTATTCACCTGCTTACTAAAAACCTGAAACCCGTAGATTTATAGATTAACTCTGGCAGGCAATGGTCTTATCCTTTCTGTTTTATTTCTAGCCATTTATTTAATAGAAATAGAACAGGAAAGGTATTTAAATGCAACTATAAAGGCGGTATTATTTGTTCTAAAGCAGGCTTAATAATTGAAGCTGTTTAGTTTTTGTAAACAGCATGAACAGTTTGCCCTGTCTGTGTGTTTTCACCGGCAAGGGCAAAAGCTAAAGGATTGGCGGTGATAACACCACCACTGGCAGCGGTTAGTCCCTTTAGCAAAACACTAAACAAGTTCATTATTTAGTTACAAACCAGCAAAGCTTTCTAATATTTACCTTTCTGCGCCCTTTAGTAACAGAAAATATAAAATATTAATTATCAATCTGGTAAAAACATTAAATGCATCCAGGCAGTTGTTTTACAAAAAATATATCAGGGAAAGTACCATTTATCAAATGAAAAAATTTCTTTATCCATTTTTGTTCGTGTTGCTTAGCGGTATTTTATTTTATTGCCGCACAAATAAAACGAACAGTTCTCAATTACCGGCCGAAACCACCAATGCCACGCCCATTCAGGTAGACTTAAATTCTTCCCCGGTTTTTTCTCCGGCCGAATCGCTCAGAAGAATGCAGGTAGAAGATGGTTTTGAGGTTAAACTGGTAGCCGCCGAACCTTTGGTGGTATCGCCGGTGGCGGTAACCTTTGATGCTAAAGGCCGCATTTGGGTAGTAGAAATGGAAGGCTATATGCCCGATACGGTGGGTACCGGCGAAGAACTACCCAACGGTAAAATTGTTATTCTGGAAGATAAAAACAAAGATGGCGTAGCCGACGAGCGCAAAGAATTTCTGGGTTCGCTGGTTTTACCCCGTGCCATTTGCCTGGTAGAGAACGGGATATTGGTAGCCGAGCCCCCGCGCTTGTGGTACTACGAAATAAATGATGATAAACCCGGCAAAAAGGTTTTGGTAGATGATAAATATACCGAAGGCGGTAACGTAGAACACCAGCCCAATGGTTTGTTCCGCGCCATCGATAACTGGATTTACAATGCCAAATCGAGCAAGCGCTACCGTAAAAGCGGCGATAAATGGTTAATTGAGCGCACGCACTTCCGGGGCCAGTGGGGCATTAGCCAGGATAATTATGGCCGGCTTTATTACAACACCAATTCCGAAAATTTATTAGGCGATTATTTTTCACCGGGCTTTGGCGCCACTAATAAAAATCAGCGCGGCGTTGCCGGTTTTAACGAAAGAATAGTAGCCGATAACAAAGTGTATCCGGCCCGACCTACCCCCGGCGTAAACCGCGGCTACATGGACGGCATACTGGACGCGAACCTGCGTTTAGTTAATTTTACGGCTGCCTGCTCGCCTTTGGTATACCGGGGCAGTTTGTTCGGGAAAGAATACGATGGCAATATTTTTGTGGCCGAGCCCTCGGCTAACCTGATTAAGCGCAACGTAGTTACCGAAAACGGCTATGCCCTAAAAGGCCGGCAAGCTTACCAGGGCAAAGAATTTCTGGCCAGCGTAGACGAGCGTTTCCGGCCGGTAAGTTTGTATAACGCGCCCGATGGTGCCTTGTACGTAGTAGATATGTACCGCGGTATTATTCAGCACAAAACGTATTTAACCACTTACCTTAAAAACGAAATAGGTAAACGCAGCTTAACGCACCCCTTGGCTTGTGGCCGCATTTACAAAGTGGTACCTAAAAACAGCAAAACCAAAATGGTTACGCTGCCCAATAAACCTGAGCAGCTGGTAAAATTATTAGGCAATGCCAACGGTTGGGTGCGCGACCAAGCTCAGCAAATGTTAATTGATGGCCATTATACCCAGGTAGTACCGGCTTTAAAACAAGCTACTCAGAAAACCGATAACCCGTTGCTGGCCATGCACGCCCTCTGGACGTTGGAGGGTTTAGGCGCTTTACAAACCGAAGAAGTACTTACCGCCCTTAAACAACCGGTTTGGCCAATCCGGATGCAGGCGTTAAGTGTTTTGCCGTCGGTAATAAACCAGCGTACCTATCCGCAATATGTTACCGCCCTGGAACAGTTATTGGCTGCCAACGATACTTTAGCAGCTCCTTACGTAGCTTTTGCCGCTAATTACATTCAGCCACTCGATCAGAAAGCGGCCAGTAAGCTGCTAACGCAGGTTGTACAAAAATACCCGAACAACCGGTATGTAGCCGACGCCGTGGTAAGCACAGTACAAGACCGCGAAGAAAATTTTCAGCAGGAAATTACTGCCCTGGTGCCCAACAGCAATTTTGCTATTCAAAAACAATTGCAAAGGGTTATTACGGGTACCCAAAATGCCCGCGCCAACCGCGACCCGCAGGCCTTACTCAAAGCTTATCCCAAAGGAGCAGCCATGTATGGTACTATCTGCCAGACTTGCCACGGCCCGGATGGTAACGGGGTAAAAGCCTTGGCTCCTCCGCTTAACCAATCGGAGTGGGTAACCGGCGACAAGGATAAACTTATTTCGATTGTATTATTTGGCTTAACCGGCCCGATAAGTGTAAATGGCCATTTGTACAAAGCGCCCGAAATAAACGGCGATATGCCGGGCATAGGATACAGCAAAGAACTTTCCGACGAAGATATAGCCCAACTCCTTAGTTTTATCCGGCAGTCGTGGCGCAACAATGCCTCTAAAGTAAGCGCCGAAGAGGTGAGCAAAGTACGGCAAAAGCTAAAAAACCGGCAAAAAGCCTTTACCAGCGAAGAGTTAAAACAAATCTAATCAATTGCGGTTTTAAATTCTAATAAAGCAAAACCCCGGGCTATGCGTTAAGCACTGGCCCGGGGTTTTGCTTTATTTAGGAAATATTAGTTTGCTTACTTCAAATACGGTTTTAGTGCCTGGGCCCAAATATCGTAACCGGCTTTGGTCATGTGCAGGCTATCAGCTTTAAATAATTCGGGTTTGGGTTTGCCGCTGGGTAGCAACATAGGGGTGTAAATATCTACATAACTGGTTCGCTTTTGCTCTTCCAGAAAATTTTTAACCAGCGTATTGGCTTGGGTAATCTGGGGCATTAGGTGTTTGCGCGACGGACTGGGCTTTATAGCAATAAACGTGACCGTGGCCTTAGGCGATGCTGCTTTAATTTTATCGTACAACACCTTAAAATCCGCAAGTACTTTTTCAGGCGTTTTACCCGAGGCCAAATCGTTATCGCCGCTGTAAACAACTACTTGTTTGGGTTTGTATGGTGTAACCAACCGATCGGCAAAATAAGCCACCTCATCGGTTTGCGAGCCTCCAAAGCCATGGTTCAGGATTTTCTTACCCGGAAAATATTCCGTCAGGTTTTCCCACAAACGAATAGAAGAACTACCCGTAAAAACAATATTCTTTTTAGCTGACTTATCGGCTTTGTTGCGCGCTTCTAAAGTAGAAATTTCTTTTTCCCACTTTGCAAAATTCTGGGCCGCAGCGCCGGGCAACCAAAAGAAATATAACCCGATTAATACTAAAACACTTAAAATTTTTCGGTCGATAAACATGTATAAAAATATTTAATATATACTTAAAAGATAGCTATTTTAACTAAACCTGATTTTACACCTGGTAACTGCCCGCCCCGTCTACCAGTTGATAATGACTAATTTCGGTTACAATATCGTATTCCCGGGCATACTCATCGGTCAGGAAATTATTAAATTTAATGACCGAGTCTTTCCGGACCAGGTTAATGGTACAACCACCAAAGCCGCCGCCCATCATGCGGCTGCCGGCACAATACGGCAATTGCAAAGCAGTAGCTACCAAAAAGTCGAGTTCCGGGCAACTTACCTCATAATCGTCGCGCAACGACTCGTGCGAAGCGGTTAATAATTTACCCAGTTCTTCAAAATTTTTCGTGCTTAAAGCTTCGGCGGCTTTAACTACCCGCTGGTTTTCCAATACCAGGTGTTTAATGCGCTTGCGCTGGGTTGGGTTACTGATTAAATCCAGATGGGCTTCGGTAATATCCCGGAAACCCTGCACCTGGCTATCTTTGCTTTTAATTTCCTGCAGGGCATCGGCAGTTTCCTGTACCCGTTCCGAATATTTGCTGCCGGCCAGTTCGCGCTTTACTTTGGTATCGGCCAAAATCCAGGCCCAGTCTTGCATATCGGCATCAACGTACTCAGAACTTAACTGGTTAAAATCCAGAATCATGAGCTTACCTACCCGCGAAAACTGCGAAGCATATTGGTCCAGGAGGCCGCTGTTTACTTTTAAATATTCGTGCTCTACCCGCTGGCACATTTTTACCAAAGCCAGGTCGTCCATATCGGGGGCAAAAGCAGCGCGTAAAGCATTCATGAGGGCCACTTCCATAGCCGCCGACGAAGATACGCCGGAGCCAATAGGTACATTGCCCCAGATTACGGCCTCAAAGCCTTGTTTAATGGGGTATTGGTTGCCAAAAATAGAAATGCTGCCGTACGTATATTTTTCCCAGCTATCGGCCGGCGTAAATGACTGCCCCAGGGTATATTCCATTTTATCGTGGTAGTTCTGGCTGGTTACCGAAATGGTTTGGTCGGAGCGCAGGCGCAGACATACCACCACCCACCGGTTGATAGCGGCCGGCATAGAAAGACCTAAATTATAATCAGTATGTTCGCCAATAATATTAATACGGCCGGGAGCATAAGCAACCAGCGTGGGCGCACTGCCATATTTTTCTTCAAAATAGCTACTGGTACTTTGTATATACTTTTGCAGTTCGGTATTCATGCTTTTCTATTTAGTTTTATATAAATAACCTTTGGTACTAACCAACGCAGGCAGGTATTATCCGGTTTTATTTTCTCTTTCAGAAATATTAAATTGTATAACCGCTTTTTTACCCCGGTTGCCGCAACGACGATTTGTTTACAATTAATTCGGTTTTTAAAACTTTGGTTTGCGGCACGTAAACTTCGGGGTCGGTATTTAATTGTTCCAGAAAAAGCTGCGCCGCAATTTTACCCATTTCAAAAGGATATTGCATTACCGTAGTTAAAGGTGGGTCCAGAATAGCCGAAGTAGCTTCATTGCCAAAACCTACTACCGCCACATCTTCCGGAATGCGTAACTGGCGGTCTTTTATGGCCATAATAGCACCAATGGCTACGCGGTCGCTAATGGCAAAAATAGCATCGGGCGGCTGGGGTAAATCCAAAAGTTTCAGGGTGGCTTCGTAGGCTTGGCGGCGGTTAAAGTCGGTTGTCAAAATTAAGTCAGGCTCTACGGGCATATTATGTTGCCGAAGCGCATCTAAATAACCATTAAGCCGGTTTTGAGTGAGTTTAAGTATTTCGGGGCCCGATAAATGCGCAATGCGGCGGCAGCCCATACTAATTAAATGTTCTACCACTTTAAAAGCCCCCTCGTAATCATCTACAAGCACCCGCGAAGCTTTTATTTCTTCGGAAATCCGGTCGAAAAATACCAACGGCACGCCCCGGCGCTGAATGGTTTCAAAATGCTCGAAGGTGGTAGTTTTGCCCGACACCGACACAATAAAGCCCGCTACCCGGCTCGAAAGCAAAGCATGAGCATTATTTATTTCGGTATCTTCTGACTCGTTCGACTGACAAATCATAACGTTAAATCCGGCCTCGGCGGCCACTTCCTGGATGCCGCTGATAGCTGACGCAAAAAACGGAATAGTAATATCCGGAATTATTACTCCCAGAATATTGGTTCTGTTTTTTACTAAACTTAAAGCAATAGAATTGGGCTGATAATCCAGTTCGGAGGCCAGATTAATAACGGCTTTCTTTGTTTCCGGGTTAATATCGGTAGCTCCCCGCAAAGCCCGCGAAACAGTAGAAACAGAAATATTTAATCTACGGGCAATGTCTTTGATCGTGACCGGTCGGTTTTTCATAGCTGATTTTAAGGACTAGCGAGCCACCAAATATATTAAGATACCCGTTGCCCCAACAATATTCAGGCTGATTTTTATTCGGGTGCAACCCGCTGTATTAGATAAGTGCTACTTGCGTACGTTTAATTAAGCCGGAATTATGGCAAAATGCCGGCAACTGCCTGGCTGGTGCCTAAATCTATAAGCGTATTTAGCTATAAATTATTGTATAAACAGAGGAGCTTAGTTATATTATTGCCTAAACGGTATAAGGAAATAGTTGGTTAGAGATAAAGAAATTAATGAATGGGTATTATACCACCCGTGCTGCAGTTGAGATTATATCAGACAAGAATTTACCGCAACAAAACTTTAAATAAGCTGTTAAACAAATAAGTATTGCACAATGGGTACTACAAAAATGTAAACCGCCAGTAATAAACCTACTTTATAATTACTTTCCGGATTTCGCTAAAATCATCGGTTTGGAGTTTAACGTAATAGAGGCCACTGGCAAACTTAGATAAATCAAGCTTTTTATTACTTTCATCATCGGTTAAAACTTCCCGGTGCACCACATTACCAATTACGTTTATTACCCGCAGGTCGGTGCGTTTGCCTTTAAAACCCGACAGCGAAACATATACAATACCATTGCTGGGGTTCGGGAAAACAGTTACACTTTTCCCATCAGGTTCGCTAACGCGATTATTGAGCGATTCTGCCGGCGCAGCTACTTTAGCTGCCTCGCTAGCGGTGCCAACCTGAGCCCAGGCTACGGAAAAGAGCAGGGTGTAAAACCATACAAAAAGTAAATATTTTTTCATGTATTTTTATTTGATTACTTCCGTTTAAGAATTGCTTGTATACCTGTTTCTAACGTGCTTAAAAAAATTTAGGTTTTGGATTTTAGATCAAAAATAGAGACTAAAGCAGTATTTACCTTGTACTTTTTTTATATACCTGTTGTATTATTAAAAATTTGTGTGAAATAACCATTGTTGGCGGCGGTTTAGCCGGTTTAGTTAGCGCCATTGCCCTGGGGCAGGCGGGCTTGCCCGTTACCTTATATGAACGGAAACAATATCCGTTTCATAAAGTTTGCGGCGAGTACGTATCTAACGAAGTGATCCCGTTTCTGCAGTCGCTGGGTATTGCGGTAGAGCCGTTAAGGCCAGCTCACATCCAGCATTTTCTGCTTAGTTCTCCTTCGGGTAAAACCTTAACCTGCCCTTTAGATTTAGGTGGCTTTGGTATCAGTCGGTATACGCTCGATAATTACCTGGCTAAACTGGCCCTGCAGGCCGGTGTTGTTATCCGGGAAAAAACGCCGGTACAGGAAGTGAAATTTATAAACGACCAATTTCTGATTAAACTTACCGATGGCGAAGCATGTACGGCTAATGTAGTAATTGGCGCATACGGCAAGCGCAGCAACCTGGACCGTAACTTACAACGGCATTTTTTTAACCAGCGCTCGCCTTACATTGGCGTTAAATACCACGTGCGCACCCCGCTACCCAAAGATTTAATTTGTTTACACAATTTTAAAGATGGCTACGCCGGTATTTCGGCCATTGAAGAAGATAAATATTGCTTTTGTTACCTTACCACCCGCGCCAACCTGAAAACCAGCGGCAATATTGCAGCATTAGAAGCGAATATTCTGGCCCGTAACCCTTATTTAAAAAATATTCTGGCCGAAGCCGAATTTTTATACCCCCAACCCGAAGTAATAAACGAAATTTCTTTTGCGCCTAAATCCTGCGTAGAAGACCACGTACTTTTTTGCGGCGACGCCGCCGGTTTAATTACACCTTTATGCGGTAATGGCATGGCCATGGCCATTCATGCCGCTAAAATTGTAAGTGATTGTATTCTGGAATACGCGGCGGGCCATTTTACCCGTGCCCAACTAGAACAAACGTATACCCAGCGCTGGCAAAAACAATTTAATAGCCGGTTAAGAACGGGCCGATTGGTGCAGGGGCTCTTTGGTAAACCAATTCTAACCGAAATGGTGCTAAGCACGTTTAAACAATTTCCGGCGGGGGTTCGTTTTCTCATGGCCCAAACCCACGGCCGGCCTTTTTAATTTATCTCAAATTACCGGCCTGCCGGCAGTAGCAATTAACGGTAGCGCCAGAAGCATACCCAATCATTTTAAAACAATTTGTACCAATTTTGCTTATAATAGCACGATGAATAGTTATATCTGTGCCATAGGCACTGCCAATCCTGAAGTGCGTATTCCGCAGATGCAAATAGCGGGTTTTATGGCTGATGCTTTGGGCTTTGATGCTGCCGAGACCCGGAAATTACAAGCTTTATACCGGGTGTCTGGTATAGAGCAGCGCTATACGGTACTCGATGATTATCAGAAACAAAATGGTAATTTTACTTTTTTTCCAAATACGCCTAATCTAGAGCCATTCCCGACGGTTAAGCCTCGCATGGCCCTTTACCGGCAGCACGCCTTAAACTTATCGGTAGCCGCTATAAACGATTGTTTAAGCCAAATACCCGAAGTAACGCTCAGCGCTATTACCCATTTAATTACGGTAAGCTGCACCGGCATGTATGCGCCCGGCCTCGATATTGAAATATTAGAAGAGTTGCACTTGTCACCGGCAATTCAGCGTACAGCCATTAATTTTATGGGTTGTTATGCCGCTTTTAATGGCTTAAAAGCCGCCGATGCTTTTTGCCAGGCCAACCCCAAAGCACGCGTATTGGTAGTTTGCACCGAAATCTGTACCATTCATTTTCAGAAACACCGCGAAGCCGACCACTTGGTATCTAACGCTTTGTTTGGCGATGGTGCCGCGGCGGTACTCCTGCAGGCCCAACCCACCGACAGCACCTGTTTGCAGATAAAATCGTTTCACTGCGATTTGGTACCCGCCGGCAAAAAAGAAATGGCCTGGCATATTTCTGACTTTGGCTTTGAAATGACTTTATCGTCGTACGTGCCCGACATGATTAAAAAGGGCGTTAGGCAACTTACTGATAATTTACTGGCTAATCTGCCCATTGATTTTTCCCAGATAGATTTATTTGCCATTCACCCGGGCGGGCGTAAAATATTAGAATGTATTGAGCAGGAATTAGGTATTACCAAACACCAGAACCGCTTTGCCTACGAAATATTGCGCCACTTTGGCAACATGTCGTCGGCTACGGTGCTGTTTGTTTTAAAATCGTTGCTAGAATCGGTGGGGCCGGAACAGGCCGATGCACCGGTACTGAGTTTTGCTTTTGGCCCTGGCCTGACCCTGGAATCGATGCTTACCCAAATTCACTATGTTTAGCCAGCGCTCGCAAGACCTCGAACTAATGGACGACCTGAACCTATCGGGTGAGGCATTGCGCAAAAACCTGGACGAGCTGGAAATTATTAACCACTGGCTCGGCGGCAACCGGGTAGTTACCGATGCTTTAAACAAAATATTACATAAGCAAAGCCGTTTAAACCCATCGGCACAACCTTTACAAATAGCCGATATTGGGTGTGGCGGTGGTGATATTTTGCGGGTGGTAGCCCGATGGGCGCAAAAGCAGGGTGTGCCGGTGGCGCTTACCGGCATAGATGCCAACGATTTTATGGTAAATTATGCCCGCCAGAAATGTCGTTCTTTCCCCAACATCAGCATTATTCAGGAAAATATTTTTACGACTGGTTTTCAGGCCCGCCGCTACGATATTATTATTTGCAGCTTATTTTGCCACCACTTTACCACCGAGCAGCTAATCGCTATGTGGCAACAACTTTACGGGCAAGCCCTTACGGCCGTTATTATTAACGATTTGCACCGGCACCCGCTCGCCTATTATTCCATTAAATACCTTACCCAATTATTTTCCGGTTCTTACCTCGTTAAAAACGATGCCCCACTGTCGGTGCTCCGGGCCTTCCGCAAACCCGAAATTCAGCAAATTTTAGCAGCAGCCGGTATCCAGAAATATTCGCTAAAATGGCAATGGGCTTTCCGGTGGCAGGTTATTATGAATAAATGAGTTAGGAGTTAATAGTCGGATAACAGAATTGCCGGCCATTCTCAGAAAGCAATTCTGGTGCTATTCTAATAATAATGAAGCGCTCGAGAATTCTATTTAGATACAAGTTTCGCTTAAAACCTGCACCTTCGATCCTCGGTTTGTGCCCTCACAAACCGAAAGATTGAGGCATTTTTAGCTTTTCTGCGGACACAAGTGTTGTGCTTACATTAAAAAAAGCCGTTAGCTATCTGTTTAGAAAGAAAAATAAGAAATGCTTACTGCCACTAGTTTGATGCAAATTATCCCATCGGACTTATTATTTTACAAAAACCTTTCATTATTTTACTCATTTTCATTATCTTAGTACCTCACCATCGGCAGCAATGCTTTTTTATAATGGCCAAAAGATCAACCCCTTTCTGGATATTATTCTTCTGCTCTTTATTTATTGCCACTATTTTTTTATCATTTGTCTTTAATATTCTGCAGGCTGTTTTCTTTTTAGTGCTACTGGCAGGGCTTACTCCCATTATTTATTTACTTTTAAAAGCCATTTTTACAATGGGCCACGGCTACAGTCGCCCCGCTAAACTTAAAAGCCGTAATTAAAAATATAAGTACTGGGCCAACCGGAATGTATTGGCGTGTGCCTCTACAATGTCCGTAATTTTTTGGGAGTAGCCGCCGCCCATGCTTACGGTTATGGGTATGCGGTGGTGCCGGCAAGTATCCAGCACAAACCGGTCGCGCTCTTTGCAACCGGCTATGCTTATTTTTAACCGGCCTAATTTATCGGTAGCTAATATATCTACCCCCGATTGGTAGAAAACAAAATCTGGTTGTACCTGATCTATTAGTTTGGGCAGCGTGTCTTTTAATAATTTTAAATACGCCGCATCTTCTATGCCGTCGGGCAAAGGCAAATCTAAATCCGATTTTTCTTTATGAAAGGGATAGTTGTGGCCCGAGTGCATGCTAAATGTAAACACCCGCGGCTCGTGCGTAAATATTTGGGCGGTGCCATTTCCCTGATGTACATCTAAATCAACGATTAATATTTTTTTTATTTTTCGGTGGGTTAGTAAATAATTAGCGGCAATAGCCATATCGTTTAATAAACAAAAACCTTCGCCCCGGTCGGTAAAAGCGTGGTGGGTACCACCGGCTATGTTCATGCCAATACCAAACTCCAAGGCAAAAAGCGCCGCCTGCACGGTACCGTTCATAATTATTATTTCTCGCTCTACCAACGCCTGCGACAGCGGGAAACCAGTTTTCCGGATTTCGGTGGGCGTAAGCTGCAGGTTACTTAAGCGTTGCCAGTACGTGGCGTCGTGGGTAAGTAAAATGGTTTCTTCGGCTAAAGGCGCCGGCGCAAATATATTATCGGGTGTAATTGTGCCTTCGTAAAGCAGTTGCTCGGGCAGCAATTCGTATTTAAGCATCGGGAAACGGTGGCCTTCGGGCAGGGCGTGAGCGTATTGGGTTGTCCAGGCTATTTTAAGCATGCAATAATTTAAGCAACTGGTGTAAATAAAAAGAATATGCCGGCAAAATCCGGTATTTGTCTGCCTTCTTTAACCACCGGTGTTGGTTTTATGTTTTCAAAAATTATACAGTCGCACTAGCTGTCAGGCGGTACACCATGGCAGCAATTGCCGTTCAGAAAAACACATCTTTGAAGAACGAATTACTAGCTTTCATTTCTTTTAACCCTTGTTAATTACTATGTTATAAGCATACGCATTAAACATCACTACTGATAAATTATTGGGGTATTTACCGACTTTATAAATATTTTAACTACCTGTTTCATTAAATAAAGGCAAAAGGCAATAAAAAATACAATTGCTATTTTCTTTAATTTTTATTAACTTAATTGCAGCACAAATTGTAACAAAACTGCTCTTATTATGATTCTGGAGCAAAATTTGCATTAGCGAGATATAATTAATTTTATTTCTATGAAAACAAAACTTATACTTTTTATTAGCGCTTTAATGCTTTGGGGAACCCAAGGTGTGCAAGCGCAAGACACCAATCCGCAAATAAAACCTTCGGCTTTAGAACCTGCTAAACTTAAAGATGGCTATGCCATGTACCAAAGTAAAATGGTGCAAATTAAAAACGGAGAATTAACGCCGCTTACCCAAGATGTAACTTTAGCTAATGGCACCAAAGTAATGCGCGATGGCACGGTTGTTTTTAAAGGCAAACGCCGCGAAAAAATTAAGGAAGGCTATGTACTAAACGCCGAAAACAAGATTGTAATGCTGGAGTACGATATGCTGCGTTACAAAGTAATTCAGGAAAACGCCCAGAAAGCAATTGGTAGTACCCAAACCGAGCTGATAGTAACCGAGCAAGGCTTTGCCGTACCAGCCAATTCGCCGGAAGCCCAAATGGCCAACCGGAAAGTAGCTATTGTAAACGAACGTAATGCTTTAATAAAACAAAAAGCCGAATTGCTAAACAAAGCCAAAAACGTGAAAGAACAGCAAAACAGCCCGGCCATTAAAAAAGTAGACGAGCAGTTGCAGCAGTTAGAGGCCGAGTTAAAACAAATAGAAGCTACTTTGCCTAAGAAGTAATATTTAATCTGAACAAGTGTTCTGTAAATCCCGGGCGCAGGTTTTAAGGCCATGCCCCGGGATTTATTTTTTTATTTAGCCCAACTTAAAATAGCGAATGCATGGCTCAATTATTGCAAAGACATAAATTTACCAGTCAGGCAAAATTTTAAATTATTTTCTTGAGGTAAAGCAACCATTCGGTAAAAAATTGGGTCATGGGAGTAGCGTTGTTTATGGCTAATATTTAAATAAAATATATTATTTTAATATATTAAACAATAAGCGCTTTTTAGAAACAATTTGAAATTAATGAATTTATTTTTAGATAAAATATTTAAAAACTTTTAATAAGGCATTGCATTTCTAAAAATACTTACATAAATTTGGATAAGGCAAAAACAAAATTAGTTCTAACATTTTAGACTCCTACAGCATGATAAAAGCTCTACATTAATCCTTATGTAGCTTTAAAATGAATATTGTTCAACTTAGCGATTCCGCTTTAGTTTCGCTCTATATTACAGGTAACGAAAATGCCTTTGAGCTTTTGGTTAACCGACATAAAAACAAGGTTTACACCACTATTTTACTGATAGTAAAAGATACTGAAACAGCCGAAGATCTGTTACAGGATACTTTTATCAAGGCCATTCATACCATGAAAAGCGGCCGGTACAATGAGGAAGGTAAATTCTCGTCTTGGATCTGCCGGATTGCCCACAACCTCGCAATCGATTATTTCCGGAAAGAAAAACGCAATCCGATGATAAATTTAGAAGACAACGGCAATATTTTTAATACGCTGTCGTTTTCAGAAGAGTCAATCGAAGCATTGCAAATTAAAGAGGAAACACACGATCGTCTGCGGGAGCTGATTCAGCAATTGCCGGAAGCTCAGAAAGAAGTACTTATTATGCGGCATTATGCCGATATGAGTTTTCAGGAAATAGCCGAGACTACGGGTGTTAGCATTAATACCGCCTTGGGCAGAATGCGGTATGCTCTCATTAATTTGAGAAAGAAAATGACTAACCCGCAAATATATGACAAAAATCTTTACTCAGAATGAGCTGCTTCAGTATGTATATAACGAACTGAACGAGAAGCTTAAAAAGCAACTGGAAATTGCGCTGTTACAGGACCAACACCTGGCCGAACAATGCGCCGAACTTTTAATTGCCAAGGCTACCCTGGAGCAACTCCAAAAAGAACCGAGCGAAAAATCCATAAGTGCTATTTTAAGTTATTCTAAAAAATTAAGTTTGCAGCACTAAAAGCTGCAAACTTTTTTTTATGCGCAAACCCGAACGTTTCCGCCATTTAATTGAATATTTTACTTCTAACTTTCCGGAGCCCGAAACTGAGCTGCATTACAGCAACGCTTACGAGTTATTGGTAGCCGTTGTACTAAGCGCCCAGTGCACCGATAAGCGCGTAAATATGGTAACACCCGCCTTGCTGCAGGCCTACCCTACGCCCGAACATTTGGCCGCCGCTTCGCCCGAAGAAATATTGCCTTACATTAAAAGTATTTCTTACCCCAACAACAAGGCCAAACACCTGAGCGGTTTAGGTAAAATGCTGGTAAGCACCTTTGGTTCAGAAGTACCCAGCACCGTAGAAGAACTTCAAAAATTACCTGGGGTAGGCCGTAAAACAGCCAACGTAATTGTATCGGTTATTTACAACCAGCCCGCCATGGCCGTAGATACGCACGTGTTCCGGGTATCTAAACGCATTGGCCTGGCTTCTAAAAATGCGCACACGCCCCGCGAAGTAGAAAACCAGTTAATGAAATACGTACCTACTGCACTAGTGCCTAAAGCCCACCATTGGCTTATTTTACACGGCCGCTATATTTGTGTGGCCCGCCGGCCTAAATGCGAAATTTGCCCTTTAACCCATTTCTGTTACTTCTACCAAAAATATTACCCCAACCTACCCGACGACCCGGAGAATAAGATTTAATGAATGGGTTTTGAATGAGTGAATGACTGATTTTTTGAAAGTTAAAGTTGGGTAAATAATTTTTAGGGTAAATAACAGGACAGTAGTTAAAGGTTGAAATTTATTTTTTACTGTTTGGCTTCCTGTACCAGTACCCCTACCTTTGTAACCACAAATTTTATTCAAACGCTTACCTATCTATACCCATTCACTCATTCAAAAATTTACTCTTTAAATTTTGTGCGGCATAAATATTATTGTTGATAAGAAGGGAAAGCTTAGTGAAGAGCCAATCCGGCAAATGGCCGCCGCTACCTTGCACCGTGGCCCCGATGCAACGGTTTTTACCGCCGAACCATACAACCCTAATGGCAGGATATTTTTTGGGCACAACCGGCTTAAGATTATTGACCCGCGTGATAGCGCCAACCAACCTTTTGCCTCGACAGATAATCGTTATTGGCTGTTATACAACGGTGAGCTCTATAATTACCGTGAGTTACGCCAGCGGCTCGAATTAAAAGGCATAATTTTCCGGACTCAGTCCGATACCGAAGTAATTTTACATCTGCTGATTCTGGAAGGCCAACGAGCGCTGAATCATTTAAACGGCATGTACGCGCTGGCTTTCTACGACCGACAACAACAGTTATTGTGGCTAGCCCGCGACCGCTTTGGCATAAAGCCTTTGTATTACGCCGAAACCCCGGATTACTTTATTGTATCGTCCGAAATAAAAGGTATTCTGCGCTCGGGCTTAATCCCAAAAGAATTAAACCAAGCCCAGTTGCCGCAATATTTAAATTACCGGCACGCGGCCAAACCCCAAACTTTCTACAAGCGGGTACAAGAGCTAAAAGAGGGTTGCGCCTTGTATTATTCGCAAGGTAAAAGTACGTTACATACCTACACCAGTCCGCAGCACCAAACCAATACCGATAAGTTTGACCAATTAGTACCGCACACCGAACGCCTGCTATCCGAAAGTTTACAAAAGCACTTAATAGCCGATGTACCGGTGGGTTTATTTTTAAGTGGCGGCATTGATTCTACATTACTGCTTGCGCTGTTGCACCGCGCCGGGCACCGGCAATTTCCGGCTTTTACCATTGCCCTAAAGGCCAGCGAAGGTTCTTATGGTTCCGACGATGCCCGCTTTGCCCGCTTAGCCGCCGAAAAGTACGGCGCCACCCATACCGTATTTGAGATTGATGATTCGATTTTAACGCAAACCGATGCGTTGGTACAAGGCTTGGACCAGCCCATTGCCGACGGCGCAGCTTTATTAACCGCTTACCTGGCCCAACAGGTAAAACCGTATATAAAAGTGGCCCTCTCGGGTGCCGGCGCCGACGAATTATTTGCCGGTTATAACCGCCACCGCGCTTTTTATAAGTATTTACAAAATCAGCAAAAAGCCCTTATTTTTAAGCAACTGGCCAAACCCCTGGTTGGGTTTCTGCCTACCGGCTTTAACCACCCGCTTCGGAAAAAGTTTGCTTTGTGGCACAAGTTATCCTATAAAATCCAAAAAAGCCCCCGCCAGACTTTCCTCAATTTTACCTCCTTGGATCAGCGTTTGGGGCAATTATTACTTAACGCCTCTTTACCTAAAATTATAACCAACCCCGCCGACGAAAACACAGATTGGCTACGTTGGTGTTTGCGCCACGACCAGCATCATTATTTAATTTCGGATGTTTTGGCCGTAACCGACCAAGCGGCTATGCAGCACTCCCTGGAGGTACGCACTCCTTTTCTCGATAACCACCTGCAGCTTTATTTAGCCGGTCTGCCCACCGAATTGTTATTCCGGCACGGACAAAAATGGGTACCCAAAGAGTTATTGGCCCGTCAGGATGGCAAAGCTTTTTTAGGCCGAAGCAAAGAAGGTTTTGGCATGCCTCTGGGGCGGTGGTTACGCCAAAATCAAAACCAATGGCTACTAGCTGAACTGCAAGATCCGGAGCATTTGCTTTTTACGTACCTGGATTTTACCCGCACCCAAAAGTTGCTACAAATACATTTGCGGGGCCGCCATGATTTTAGTGCCGAGCTATGGGCTTTAATTGTACTGGCCAAATGGCTCCAACATAATTTTGGTTGATGAAGATAATCTACATTCATCAATATTTTCGCAAACCAGAACAGGGCGGCGCTTTACGCTCTTTTTACCTGGGCAAGGCCCTGATTGATGCCGGCCACACCGTAGAATTAATTACCGCCCATAATGGCCCAAATTATTACCAGGAGCAGGTGGCCGGTATCCGGGTTCATTATTTGCCGGTAAACTACAACAATAGCTATGGCGCAGCCCGCCGCATTCTTTCTTTCCTTAGCTTTACCTGCCGCAGTTTGGGGGTAGCATTTAAGATTAAACAAGCCAATTTGGTTTATGCTACTTCTACCCCACTCACGGTTGGCCTGGTAGCCTTGGCTTTAAAAAAGCTCAAAAATATTCCTTTTTATTTCGAAGTACGCGATTTGTGGCCCGAAGCCCCCATTCAGTTAGGGTACATTAAGCCCAAAATATTGCAACGCTCGCTCTACGGTTTAGAACATTATTTATACCGCCAAGCCAGTAAGGTTATTGCCTTATCACCGGGAATTAAGGCTGGTATTTTGCCTTATAAACCAGCCGCAGCTATTGCCCTGTTGCCCAATATGGCCGATTGCCAATTTTACCAACATGGTAGCCCCACGCGGAGAAATTTTACAGATGATTTTGTTATTTTGTATGCCGGTGCTTTGGGGCGGGCCAATCAGGTAAGCGCTTTGCTGGATATTGCCACCGCCTGTTTAGAGCATAACTTACCGCAAGTAAAATTTATAATTGCCGGTAGCGGTGCGCAAGCCAGTTGGCTACAACATCAGGCTCAGCTAAAGCATTTAGAAAATATTACCTGGGTGGGTACATTAAACCGGGAACAGGTAAAAGAATACTTGGCTGATGCCCACGCCACCTATACCTCCTTCGATACCCAACCGGTTTTGCGTACTACCAGCCCAAATAAATTTTTTGATTCGCTGGCCGCAGGTAAACTTACGCTTGTAAACACCCAAGGCTGGTTAAAGGAATTAGTAGAACAGCACCAATGTGGCTTTTACGCTGCTCCTGATGCCCCGGAAACTTTTGTACGGCAATTAGTACCCTATCTGCAACACCCCGCATTATTAAAAGAAGCGCAGCAGAATGCCCGCCAGTTAGCCGAGCGTGCTTTCTCCCGCGAAAAAATCACGCACCAGTTTCTGCAACTTTTCCAGTAATAACGGGAGCTACCAACCTATTATCGCGCTAAAAAATTTTATTACGGCCTTACTTTTTGCGTTTGGGCTTGTACCGCGCTTGCGTAAATATTTTCTGTGCATCAGTCTCGGCCATGAGTTGGGGCAAGGTTACATGGGGATTTTCCTGCATGTATTTTCTTACTATTTGCCAGCCCACCCAGGTGGCCACACGGCCCGGGCAGCGGTTACTAATTTCGGGAATGCTGGGCCGCTCGCCGGTATATTTATTTATTTTAAAATGACTGGTTTCATACAGCAGGCTTTTCTGAATAAAGTGCGCCCATATTTTACCTTCGTTAAAATTCACATCGGCTATTTGCTGGTCGGAGTAGCCCATGATTACCGAATCGGGCGTACAAGGCAACATGCGCTGGGTAAAATAATAAGACTTACCGTAGTTAATCATTTCGGCCAGCATGGTGTTGTTGCGCGAATCCGTTTTATTGTAGCGCGACGAAATAAGTGTAAACAGCGCCGGCACTATGTTTGCCCGGTTATAGCGGGTTAAAATATAATCGGGTTGTTGCGGGCGGTAGCTGGCTTTTTTCCCGGCAAAATAATCAATACCCAATATTACCAAACTATTAGTCAGGAATAAATCTGGTCCTAGCAAACCACTATTAAAAGTTTTTACAGCAGGTACGTTAAAGTTGGGGTAAAAATATTTAAGGTGCTTAAAACCTTTAATTAAATCTTGTTGTACATCGGTCAAGTCGCCAAAATAAGCATCGGTTTCGCGTACAAAGCGTTGTAAGTTGGGTTCCTGAATTAAAGCTAGTAACGAACCTTCTAAATCTGCTTCTTCGCCAAATTGGTTGCCCGCCAAATATTTATTTGTAAAGGCCGGATTATTTTTTAGAAAGTTTTGTACCTCATTTTCGTTCTTTAATCCGTAGAAAGGCCTTTCCAAACGTTCAAAGTTTAGCGTAACATTAATTTTAGCAACCTCCGGATCTATTTCACAGGTTTGTGGGCGGCAACTAAGAAAGAATAGGAAAGTAAAAAGAAGAGCTATTGGTTTTCGCATGAACTAAGTACATTTGGGCAAAATTAGAAACGAATTGTCTAACAAAATCGATATTAGCATAAATAATTAATCTTCACTATGAAAAAAATAACTTTAATAGCCGTTCTGTTTTTTATAACCGGTACCGCCTTTGCCCAATGGGAAATAGGCCTTAAAATTACTCCTTCTATTGCTACAAACCGGGTAGTTGGCCTCAAAGAGCTAAATTTTGAATCTTTAAATGCCAAGACCCGCTTTGGCGGCGGCGTTACGGCCGATTATTTTTTTGGTGCGAATTACGCTTTTAGTACCGGTTTGATTTACAATAGCCGTGGTGCGGGGGTATCTTTTAAACCAACGGCAACAGCTACCAGCCGCGAATCCGACGAATTTAACCTGCACTACCTGGAAATACCACTTACTATAAAACTATATACCAACGAAATTGCTCCCGATACCAAGCTTTATTTTCAGCCGGGTGCCTCGTTAGATACCCGTATGGCGGCGCGGGTTAACGGCGAAAAGCTAGATGCCTCGAACGATAAATACGCCAAACGGTTTAATTTATTTGATTTTAGCGTGTTACTGGGAGCAGGCGTAGAAAAGCAACTCGGCGAAAGCACCAAAGTATTTGGCGGCTTATCTTACCACCGCGGCTTGTTTGATGTAGATGATTATTATGAAGAACGGTTTAGCAATAAAAATATTGAGATTAAAAACACGTATGTTGCCTTAGATTTAGGAATGAAATTTTAACCAATTCAGAACTCATAAAAAAAGCCCGTAATAACATTTATTACGGGCTTTTCTATTAATTCAATTTTTTATTCGGTTTCGGCCGGCACTAATTTATCCGACACATTATTGGGTTCAAAATTATTGGCGTGCAGCTCAATTTCTTCCCCTCGTTCGTCTACCACTTTAAAGTCAGTAATTCCCAGCGATGTATCTTGTACAAACTTAATCCATTTGTAGTATTTAAAATACAGTTTCAGCTGTTTAGACACCAAACCTTTGGTATAATACGAGTACACAAACGGATGTACATTTAAGGTAATATCCTTTTGATTTTGCACCGTGAGCAAATCGTCTATTGTAGACTCAATCTGGTCGGTTACCAGAATACTGGCGGTTATTTTACCGGTGCCCCCGCACGAAGGACAAACCTCTCCGGTTACAATATTTTGTTCGGGCCGTACCCGCTGGCGGGTAATTTGCATTAACCCAAATTTAGAGATAGGAAGCACCGTCGATTTAGAACGGTCTCGTTTCATCTCTTCCTTCACTACATCAAATACCTTTTGCCGGTTTTCGGCTGATTTCATGTCGATGAAATCGGTAACAATAATGCCGCCTAAGTCGCGCAGGCGCAGTTGCCTTACTATTTCGCGGGCGGCCGTTAAATTTACGTTCAGCGCCGTAGCTTCCTGGTCGGTTTCGGAGTTAGATTTATTACCGCTGTTTACATCAATTACGTGTAATGCTTCGGTGTGCTCTATAATCAGGTAACCGCCACCCGGTATGCTAACCGTTTTACCGAAAAGCGATTTAAGCTGCTTCTCGATGCCGTAGTGTTCAAAAGTTTTTACTTTGCCCGTATAATGCTTTAATATTTTGGCCTTATCAGGGGCAATTTTTTCGATGTAAGTCTTGATTTCTTCGTGCAATTGTGGGCTATCTACCACTATGCTATCAAAACTCTCGTTTAAAATATCTCTCAGTATGGAGGACGAGCGTCCTAATTCGCCGATAATTTTATCGCGATCTTTAGCTGTTTTAAGTACTTTAACCCCTTCGTCCCAGTTGGCTACCATGCTGCGCATGTCGCGATCCAGTTCGGCTACCTCTTTGCCTTCGGCCACTGTCCGGATTATAACCCCAAAATTTTCGGGTTTAATAGACATAATAAGCCTTTTAAGCCGGGTACGCTCTTCTTTGCTCACTATTTTCTTAGACACGCTCACCGTGTTAGAGAAAGGAACGAGCACCAGGTAACGGCCTGCCAGCGATAACTCACAAGACAAACGGGGGCCTTTCGTAGATATTGGTTCTTTTACAATTTGCACCAATACCTGCTGGCCTTTTTTAAGTACGTCCCCAATTTTACCCAGTTTATCTATCTCGGGCTCAAACTTAAAGCCATTGAGCCGCGGCGAGACGTTTTTCTGGTTTTGGGTTACTTTAACAAACTTATTAAGCGACTTTATGTGTACGCCTAAATCGTGATAGTGTAAAAATGCGTCTTTCTGATAACCAATATCAATAAAAGCCGCATTTAGTCCCGGCATTACTTTTTTCACGGTGCCCAGAAAAATATCGCCAACGGTATAATTGGTATCGTTCCGTTCGTAATGATATTCGACCAGGCGTTTGTCCTGAATCAGGGCAATCCGCTCTCCATCTTGAGTAGAATTGATAATTAATTCGTTACTCAATGTCGTAATGGTTATAAATGAAAGAAAATACTAAAACCCACGATTGCTAAGGCAACGTGGGTTATACAGAAAATAACTAAGCGTTACTTCTTCTTATGTCTGTTTTTCCGAAGACGTTTCTTTCTTTTGTGGGTTGAGATCTTATGTCTCTTTCTTTTTTTTCCGCAAGGCATAATTTAAATGTTTTTATGTTAAAATTTATTTTTCTTCTAACCAGGCAATTACCTGACTTTATTACTTTAATTTCTCGAGTTCCGTATCGATAGAAGCCTGATAACTAGGATCAGCGTCCAGTTTTTTAGCATTGGTAAATACCTGCCGGGCTTCTTCTTTTTTGCCGGTTTCGGCTAAGCAAACGGCCAGGTAAAAATTACCTTGTACGTGTTTGGGATTTACTTCTACCAGGTGCCGGAACCGCTCTACAGCTTTATCGTATTGCCCCGACTGAATAGATAAAACGCCCATGTTAAACAAAGCTTTCTGGTTATTCGGGTCGGTATTAATTACTTCTCTTAATAATTGCACGCCCTGCATGGGCTGCTCGCCGGTGGCAATGTAGGTCATAGCCAGGTTAGTTTTGGCATCGAGATTGGCCGGGTTATTTTGCAATACTTTGTCGTAGAGGCTACGGGCTTTGGCGCCTAAAGCTTTAGAACGGTCTTCGGTAGCGGCAAAACTAAAAGCTTCAAAATATTGGTCGGCCGCTTTCTGGTACATTTTTTCGCCGGGCCGGGCTGCTGCCACCTGCTCGTAATAGTAGCCGGCACTGTCGTATTTGGCAATGGCGGTATATTGTGCAGCAATTTCTTCGGCTAATTTAGTCCGGTCAGGACCAGCTTCGGCTTTCCGGTAATCAGCCAATAAACCTTTTAGTTTCCCTAAGGCCTCCGGACTGGCTTTGGTATGCGCTGCCGAAATCTCGCTTTCACTATCGCCGTGCAAATGCCCTTCGTGGTCGTCGGTGTCGGCATTGGTTGCACCAGCCGGATTATCGCGGTTGGCAGTAGCTGTAGTCCCGGAAAACGAGGCATTCTTTTCTTTATTGATAATAAATTTGGGCAAAGAAAACAGCACTACCACCAGTACAATGGCGGCAACAATAACCAGAATTTGTGAACGAAGCGCTTTCAGAGGTTTATAGAAATTATTAATTTACAACACTTTAAAGCTACAAAGGTAGCAAAAACTTAAGAAACAACTTCAGTTTTTATCTTTTTGCTATTCTTGATTTTTTGTACGAAAGATTTAGAAGGCTTAAAACTTGGCACAAAGTGTTCGTCTATAATAATAGAAGTGTTTTTAGAAATATTCCGGGCTACTTTTTTAGCACGTTTTTTATTGATAAAGCTGCCGAATCCACGCACGTATATGTTATTTCCGTTGGTCATGGAATCTTTAACTACTTTGAAAAAAGCCTCTACGGTAGCCTGTACGTCACCTTTTTCAATCCCTGTTTTGTCGGCAATTTCTGATATTACTTCTGCTTTAGTCACTTTACAGTATTCGTTAAATGGGTTAATATAATTTTTTACTTTTCCGTTTAAGTCCGTAACATTAACAAATTGTTTATTAGCTTTAAACGGGGCACAAAGGTAGCTTCATTTATGAAGAACTAAAAACTATTTAAATAAAAAAATAGCAAAACAGCTGATTTCCCGTTCATTAGCCCACATTTTTATACTTTTCAAATATCCAGCATGAATTCTCCGGAGTCGTTTTTATTCTCCCAAGCCTTACTTAACTGGTACAGTCGGCACCAGCGCCCTTTGCCCTGGCGCGAAACCCGCGACCCTTACGCTATCTGGTTATCTGAAATTATTTTACAGCAAACCCGGGTAAAACAAGGCTTACCTTATTACCAAACATTTATCAGCAATTACCCTACTGTAAATGATTTGGCCGTTGCGCCGCCCGACGAAGTACTGCGGCACTGGCAAGGTCTGGGTTATTATTCGCGCGCCCGCAACATGCACCATACAGCCCAATATATTGCCCGGGAACTAAACGGCAAATTTCCGGAAAATTATGCTCAACTATTAAAATTAAAAGGGATTGGCCCTTACACGGCAGCCGCTATTGCTTCTTTTGCCTTTAAAGAAAAAGTAGCTGTGCTCGATGGCAACGTATTTAGGGTACTGGCGCGGGTATTTGGCTTGGCCGAAGATATTGCCTCGCCGGCAGGTAAAAAAGCATTTCAATTATTAGCCGATAGCTTAATTCCGGCCGATAACCCCGATACTTACAACCAGGCCATTATGGAGTTTGGCGCTATCCAATGCACGCCGCACATGCCCGATTGCTTGTTTTGCCCATTGCAACAAACCTGTTTTGCTTTCCGGAACGGATTGGTACAGGTATTGCCCCATAAAACCAAAGCCAAAGCGGGCCGCGAACGGTATTTTCATTACCTGGTGCTGCAATACCAAAACCAGTATTACATGCGCAAACGCACCCAAAGCGATATCTGGCAAGGTTTATACGACTTTTACCTGCACGAAACCGATACGCCCGATCTACCCACTGAATTAATTACCAGCGAGTTAGAAACCTTAACCGGTTACTCTACGCTGCCGGCAGTGGGTAATATTTCAGCAGTATACAAGCATGTGCTCACGCATCAGAAAATATTCGCTAAATTTTATCTGATACCGCTGCAGTTTCGTTTAAGGGAAGAAGTAACTTTGGCAGCTGGTTTAAATTTATTTGCGGTTACCGAAATAGAAAAATTGCCCAAAGCAATCATGATAGATAAGTATTTGAAAAAAGAGCTTTTTTAATTATATTTACCTAAACAACATACTAAAACTTTAAACCACAAGTAATAAATGGCCAGTGTAAACAAAGTGATCCTGATTGGTAACTTAGGAAAAGACCCGGAAATCCGTCATTTAGAAGGCGGTGTAGCAGTTGCCCGTTTTCCGGTGGCTACTTCCGAGAGCTATAAAGATAAAACCGGCAACAAAGTAGAGCGCACCGAGTGGCATAACATTGTTGTTTGGCGGGGCTTAGCCGAAGTAGCCGAAAAATACCTGAAAAAAGGCCATTCGGTTTATATAGAAGGCAAAATACGCTCTAATAATTACCAGGATAAAGAAGGCATACAGCGGTACAGTATAGAAATTGTAGCCGATAACATGACCATGTTGGGTAGCCGGGGCGAGGGCAATGGTCAGGGTAATAATGCCCAGGAAAGCAACAACGGGTATAGCAGCGGCAACAACACCAAGCCCGAGATGAGCGCCGCCTACGACAGTGAGCCCGACGACCTGCCGTTTTAAATATTTGTTTAACTAATATTTTCTGATTTGGGAAATACAGATGCCGGAGACCCTCCGAGTTATTTATTATACACGGTTTCCGCTTTAATACCTTCTATTAGCCTGGAACTGGCCCTTGTGGCAGCAGGCACTATTTTTTTATTGCTGCTTTCGGCTCTGGTTTCCGGAGCCGAGGCAGCATTTTTCTCTTTATCCGAAACGGAACTGGATTCTTGCCGTCAGGATTCCCAAGGCTCCTGCAAACGCATTGTTCATTTACTAGAAAATCCGCGGCGCTTGCTTACTACCATGCTCGTGCTGGATAACATTATCAATGTTGGTTTGGTAATGGTGGTTTTAAATGTAGCTATGCGGCTTTATGGCAATAAACTTAGCTTTGCCACTATATTAACCATTAGCATTGTTTTAACTATACTGGTTGCTTTTTTTGCTGAAGTACTACCCAAAATCAGGGCTACCCATAACCGGTTACGTACTGCCCGCCGTATGTCGGGTTTTATTTACCTGGCCGGCGTAATATTGGCACCCATTATTTCATTACTGCTGGCCCTAAGTGCCTATATCGAGCAAAAAGCCCGCAGTAAGCCTTCTTCGGTACGCCTCGACGAGCTACAAAATGCCATTGACGCATCTTTAACCACCGAAAACACTACCGAAGAAAAAGAAATATTAAAAGGCATCGTTAATTTTAGCGCCACCACGGTTAAGCAGGTTATGCGCTCGCGCGTAGATATAATTGCTTTTGATATTACCACTACCTTTGATAACCTGCTTTCTTTAATAAACCAGTGGGGCTACTCGCGGGTGCCGGTTTATTCCGAAACCGTAGATAAAATAGAAGGCATTTTATACATCAAAGACCTTCTTAACCATTTAGACAATGGTCCGGATTTTGCCTGGCAACATTTGCTGCGGCCACCTTACTTTGTACCCGAAAGCAAAAAAATAGACGATCTGCTGCGGGAGTTTCAGGAAATGCACGTGCACATGGCCATTGTGGTAGATGAGTACGGCGGCACCGCCGGTTTGCTTACTTTCGAAGATATTGTAGAAGAAATTGTGGGTGAAATTAAAGATGAATTTGACGAAGAGGAAGAAGTAGAATATGCGCAGATTGATGAAAACACGTTTATTTTTGAAGGACAAACTTCATTAAATGAATTTTGCAAAGTAACGGGTATTGAACCCGAAACCCTGGAACCCGTGCGTAAAAACAACGAATCGGTGGGCGGACTCATGTTAGAGTTATTTTCAAAAATTCCGCAGCCCGGCGAAGAAATTGCCTTAGATACGTGTAAGTTTACCATCGAATCGGCAGATAATAAAAGAGTAAAGCAGGTTAAAGTTTATGTGGGAGTTTCTTAAGCGTGTACGGCCGGCAGCCGTAATAAACAAGGCAGGTTGGTTATTTATCGGCCTGTTATTTATAACAGCTTGCGGCAGCGAAGAATATTCGCCTAAACCCAAGGGGTATAATCGCATAGACTTGCCCGAGCACGCGTACCAGCCCTTAAAAGAAAAACATCCGTATTATTTCGAGTATTCTACGCATAGCAAAATTCTGCGCGATTCTTCGCGCACGGCCCTGCCCCATTGGATAAATATTTATTATCCACAATATCAGGCGAGTGTGCAGCTTACTTACCGGGCGGTAAATAACGATAAAAAAGCGCTAAACGATTTGCTCGAAGACGCCCGCACCTTAACCATTAAGCACCAGATTAAAGCCGAGTCGATTGAAGGCGGGGTAATAAAAACCAACAACGGCATGTATGTAAACGTGGCCGAGTTAACCGGCGAGGTACCCACGCAGTTTCAGTTTTACGTAACCGATAGCACCAAACATTTTTTCCGGGGGGCGCTTTATTTCCGGACGGCTACCGCCAACGATTCGCTGGCCCCCGTAATTAACTACATTAAAACCGATATTTTACACCTGCTTAACACCTTGGAATGGAAAGAATAGTTGTTAGTTTAGGTTAATGAGTTAAAAATTTAATTTACGATGGCTATTTAACTCTTAACTTTTCAGGAAATCATGTCATCTAAAAGCTATAGCATTCAAAGCAACTTTTCACTCTTAACTTTTAACTCTCAACTCTCTTAAGTGTCCGGTTTTTTTAATACAAAAATTGAGTTTCTGAAAGGCGTTGGGCCGCAACGCGCAGCTTTATTCCAGACAGAGCTTAATATTTTTACTTACGGCGATTTAATTCAGCATTACCCCTTCCGGTACTTAGACCGTACCCAGTTTTACCAGATTGCCGAAGTACACGAAGATTTGCCTTACATTCAGGTAAAAGGCCGCATCCGATCAAAAGAATTGTTGGGCGAAGGCCGCAAACAACGTTTGTCAGCCATTTTAACCGATGGCTCCGGCGAGTTGGAGTTGGTTTGGTTTAAAGGCGTAAAATGGATGAACACCAACCTGAAGCCCGGCACCGAATATATTGTTTTTGGCAAACCCAATTTATTTAACAGTCGCATAAACATGGCCCACCCCGAACTGGAAGAGGCCGCCCAGGTAAAACAAGAGCAAAGCTACCTGCAACCCGTTTACAACACCACCGAAAAGCTAAAAAATCACCGGCTAGATAGTAAGGCTATTTCCCGGATACTGGCCGAACTGCTAAAGCTAGCTGCACCCAATATACCGGAATCGCTTCCGCCCGACCTCATTGATCAGTACCGGATGGTATCTAAAAGAGAAGCGTTGCTGCAAATTCATTTTCCGGCCAATACCGATAAATTAACGGCAGCCCGTTTCCGGCTAAAATTTGAAGAGTTGTTTTACGTGCAGTTGCGCTTGTTGCGGCAAAAAACAGTGCGCAAAGCCGAGCTGCGCGGGCAAGTATTCCGGCAGGTACCCACGCTTACGGAGTTTTATAACCACCACCTCACTTTTGATTTAACCAATGCCCAAAAACGGGTTATAAAAGAAATTTACAAAGATTTATGCGCCGGCAAGCAAATGAACCGGCTTTTACAGGGCGATGTAGGCAGCGGTAAAACTATTGTGGCTTTTATAACCATGCTCATGGCTACCGACAACGCAGCCCAAGCCTGCCTCATGGCGCCCACCGAAATATTAGCCGACCAGCACTACACCGGACTAAAAGTTTACGCCGATAAATTGGGCATTAATCTGGGTAAACTAACAGGCTCAACTAAACAAAGCGAACGCCGGATAATCCATGAGCAACTTCAATCCGGCGAAATGAAAATGATTGTGGGTACCCATGCTTTGCTCGAAGATGTGGTGCAGTTCCAGAACTTGGGTTTGTGCATTATAGATGAGCAGCACCGGTTTGGGGTGGCGCAACGATCTAAGCTGTGGCAAAAAAACCCGCAGGTAATTCCGCACGTGCTCGTCATGACGGCTACGCCCATACCCCGTACGCTGGCCATGACCTTGTACGGCGACCTGGATGTATCGTTGATAGATGAGTTACCGGCCGGGCGCAAAGAAATTGTAACCGTGCACCGCTACGATGCCCACCGGCTGCGGGTATTTGGCTTTTTGCGGGAGCAAATAAAACTAGGTCGCCAGGTGTATATGGTGTACCCATTAATCGAAGAATCTGAAACCATGGATTACAAAGATTTGATGGATGGCTACGAAAGTGTGCAGCGGGCTTTTCCGGAGTACAAAATAAGCATGGTACACGGTAAAATGAAGCCCCAGGACAAGGACTTTGAAATGCAGCGATTTGTTAAAAACGAAACCCAGATTATGGTGGCTACTACCGTGATTGAAGTAGGGGTAAACGTACCCAATGCTTCGGTAATGGTAATAGAAAGTGCCGAGCGATTTGGCTTATCGCAGTTGCACCAGTTGCGGGGCCGCGTAGGCCGGGGCGCCGAGCAGTCTTACTGCGTTTTAATGACGAGTTATAAATTAAGCAAAGAAAGTAAAATCCGGCTCGAAACCATGGTACGCACCAACAATGGTTTTGAAATTGCCGACATCGATCTAAAACTGCGGGGCCCCGGCGATTTAATGGGTACCCAGCAAAGTGGTGTGCTAGACCTGCTGATCTCCGACTTATCGAAAGATGCTAAAATATTGCAGGAATCGCGGGCTGCGGCGCAGGCCTTATTAGAACAAGACCCGCAATTAGAACAGCCGCAAAACGAGAATATACGCCGCCATATCCAGTCTTTGCACAAAAAAGCGGTAAACTGGAGCCGAATTAGCTAAAAAAGAAAGAGAAGATTTTGGCTGGCCGAGCAGACCAGCCGATATTGTTAGTAGTTGTTGTAATTAACCGATATTTTCTGGATTTCTTGCCCGGGGAGCATCTTAGAATTTACATTTAAATCTGTATTCTGAGAATATACAGGGCTATAAACACTTTTGGTTCTTTTACTTAATAAATGATTTTCTTTCTCCCATTTACCAATTACTATCAGTACGATCAAAAGCAAAACCTTAAAAGCTAATTTCATAATAATTTAAATGTTTCAGATTACGCTCACAAAAAGTTAATAGTAATACTACGCTCTCAACTACGTTTTTGCTATTAACTTTAGGTTAAGTTAATAGTGTAAACCTGCCATGATGCCCTATCTCTACTTCTTTAAGTATTTATACCTGCATTTATTCTTTTAATATGTATTTAAACGCAGGGCTTACATTTACTCTTTTAAAAAATAAATGTTACAAATATTTTAAACCCTTTTCCTCATGATTATTTAATATGCAAATATATTTGTTTTTTATTAAAAAAATTAAAACAATTGAAAATTAAAATCCTATTAGAAATAATAATATTTATATAGCTTTTGAAAAAAATTTCAATTTTTTCAATGTGCTTTTTACAATTTTTGCAGCGTTTAACGGTTTCTTACTCTGGGGCCAAGTTGCGCTAAAGTGCTTGGAGGGCAAAAAATATTTTTAAAGGTAGTACAAAAGTCGTTAGTCAGGCGGTTTCTAATTATAATTTCCGGCTGCCAGTTTTGGTCCTTGGCAGGTAGCCTAACCCATAGGTTAGCATTTGTAGTTTATTTAACCTTTATATTTGCAAAAAATTAATAATATATTAAAGTGGTTAAGCTTATGCAGGGAACCAAGGTAGCTATATTTTGGCAGGTGTTAATAGGGGTTATTTTATTGGGCAGCGGCATTAACCCTGGTTTTGGCCAAAGTCGGTCACGTTCTGTTGCATTTACCACCTTGCCCGACCAATCGGAAGACCAATATTACCAGCGCATAAAAACCAAAACCTTGCCCGTTAATAACCGCGATTTGGTAGTTCTGTCCAGAAAAGCCGAGCGCACGTATGCCGTTGCCTATTACACTTCTGATTTAAAGAAACTCTGGGAAGTTCCTTTTCCTTTAACTGCCTCTGAAGACATAGAAGCTTTTACCCACAATGGTCAGCAGGTATTGGTACTGGTGCATCAAAATAACCAGGAGGCGGGTATTCAAACTTTAATGGGCTATACCCTAGATTTAAAAACCGGCAAAAAATCGGAAGGGAAAAAAATAGTAGAAGCACCGGCAAAAAGCCGCCGGATTGGAACTGCTTTTTCTCAGAATGGCAACCATTTAGTGGCTTACGCCTACGAACACCAGCAAGCCCAATTAAAAGCAATAAAAGCGCATTTACTAGATGGTAATTTAAACCAAATAAAAGAGCGCACTTACAACTTCAGCGACATAAATGGTATTCAATCGGCAACTATAAAAATAGACAATGCCGGCAACCAATATGCCTCCCTTATTACCGATAATGCCACCAAGCTTTCGGTGCGCCGCTACACCAACCAAAGCCAGGAAATAAAAGGCATGGATATTCAGATAGGCGGGGTATTTGAAGGAAAAAAAGTTTATGTGTTTGATACCAATTTTGCCTTGCAACAAGATAGTAGCGTGTATGGAGCAGCCCTGTGCGCCGATGAAAAAACCGGCGATTTTTACAGTCTAAAAGTAATTAAGTTTGATTTCCGGTCCGGCGAAATGAAGTATGCCCCGGAGTTTAGATTTACGCCGCAATACCTGGCCGATTTAAATAAGCTGAGTAAAGCTTCTGGTGCGGTTATTTCCCGCCTCGAAGATATTTATCTATCGGAGATAGTAGTAAGTCCCGATAAAAAAGTACTGGTAATTGCCGAAAAGAAATTTAACGAAGGGCCCCGTTTACCATTTAATGCCCGCGAGCTGCACCTCTTTACCTACGACGAATTTATGAACCCAACCTGGCACTCGGTAGTAAATAAAAATCAGGTAGCCCCGGCCAACGAAGGTTTTGTTTCTATCTCTTATAAAGCCAACCTGGCTGGTAACGACCTGCACCTGCTTACCCTGGAAACCCTGAACAACAAAACCGATTTATACCTCCGGAAAATAGATATTACCAAAGGTACTACGGCTGCCCCCAAACCATTAGGTTTAAATATCACGGCCAACCAAGCCTTACCTTACCAGAAAGAATTTACGGCGTGGCTCGATGAAAAAACAATAATAGCGGTAACCAAACCGGCAAAAAAAGCCAGCACATTACAACTAAATAAAATTACTACCCGGTAATTGATATTTAATTTAAAAGCGAAACACTTACCTTTTAAAGCTTACCTAACAATTGGGTTAAGCCTTCTTTTTGAAACAAAATTTTACCAATTTTTAAATCTGACCAGCCTTTTTTTAAAGCATAAGTAAACAACGGTGCGCCGGCTTCCAGTTGGCAATCGATGTAATATTTACCAATGGCAGGAGTAGCACTGGGCAATTGATTTTGCAGATGGATTAAATGAGTAGAAACAAAAAACAAGGAATTATTTAATTTAGTAAGGCCATTAATGGTAGTAAGCGTTATTTCCTGGGCATCATCAATGTTGGTGCCTTTAAATAATTCGTCGAATATGGCAAAGCACTTTTCACCGGCATTTGCCGCTTCCAGCACAATTTTTAGGTTTATGATTTCGGCCATAAAATGGCTGTAGCCGTTCCGGAGGCTATCATTCACATTTATATGAATGGCAATATTGTCGTAAAACGGTATTTGGCAAGAGGTAGCGGGCACGGCTAAACCAATATGCGCCAGGTACACGCACAAACCCACCGCTTTTAGCAAAGTAGATTTTCCTGACATATTTGGCCCCGTGAGTAATACAGTATTTTCTTCGGGATTTAAACAAATATTGTTTTTTACGGGGTTGGGCACCAGTGGATGATAGAATGCCTGGAGCATAAACTGCTGCGCCTGGAACGCGGGAAAAGAAAAATGATACTGCCGGATAGCGCGCGCTATTGAATAATAAGCTTCAAAAGAAAAGAAAAATTGCCAGAAAGTTGTTACCTCAACTGACGATAAATGATGTAACTTTTGGTAAAAGGCCAATACATCGGTAATCGAAAGTTTATCTTCGGTAATAAGGCCAGCATACCTGGGCAAATTTAAATTACCTAGAAAAAGTAGTCCTTGTTCCAGGTGTTGTTTAAACGCCGCCGGAAATTTAGCTTTATCAAGCCGTAACAAGTAACGCCGGTAAATATTATCGAGCAGCAACACTACCTGAATTAACTGTGATTTTTTCTGATTGCGCTGGGTTTCGGAGAAATGCAAACGCACCCGGGCTTTCAGACCCAATGTACCCTGATTAAAAGAACCCGCCATTATTTTTTGAAACAGGGCATAGACCTCATTTAAATACAGGCGCGGGTACGTAAAATTTTCCAGAATAGCCCAGTTCTGCAGAAAGCCTTGTAGTATTTGTTGTCTTTCGGTAACCGCCTCTACTGATGCGGGGATTTCCCGGAATAATTTCTTTAATTCAGCGGCGGCATAATCGTTGTTTGTGAAGTTAAACAACGGTAAAATATCTGCATCAATATTTAAGTCATTTACCTGCATCATATAACTGGCTCGAACTGTGCAGGTAAAACGACAAAAAGAGATAAAATGAGATAGCTTTAAAACAAATAAAAATCCAGGTGCCGTTCTGCTTTGAAATTAGCCACAGCACCTAGATTTTAGAGGATGAATCAGATTATTTAAATCTAAATTCTACTACCTCAATACACGTACTCGTCGGCTTGGATTAAAGTAGCAGCAACACGACGGCGGGCTTCTTTGGTATTGTAAAGTTCGGCCTTGGTAAAGCGTTTTAACCCAATAAACAATAACTTCTGCTCGTCGCCGCCTTCGCCCATAGCACTAATTGCCTCTTTACCGGCCGCGTAAATTTTATCTAAGGCTTCGTATAAATAAACCAAAGCAATATCTGTTTGGCGGGCAGCGGCCTCCTCCCCTTGTTGGTTTATTAGCTTTTCTACCCGCAACAACGTCGACTCGGCTACATAGGTTTTAATAGCCATATCGGCAATATTCATGAGTATTTCCTGTTCTTTTTCCAGGGTCATCATAAATTTTTGTACGGCCGTACCGGCTACGAGCAAAATAGCTTTTTTCAGGTTCCGGATTATTTTTTTCTCGGCGGTAAATATTCCTTCTGCTTCGTCGCCAAAATCCGGGATGCTCAGCAGTTCGTCTTGTACTGCTTTGGCCGGGCCCATTAAATCTAACTCTCCTTTTAAGGCTTTCTTCAGAATCATGTCTACCACCAGCATGCGGTTTATTTCGTTGGTGCCTTCAAAAATGCGGTTAATGCGGGAGTCACGGTAAGCCCGGTCCATGGGGTAATCGGCCGAAAAACCGTAACCACCGTATATCTGCACCCCTTCATCTACCACATAATCCAGCACTTCGGAGCCTTCTACTTTTAAAATGGCGCATTCCACGGCAAATTCTTTGGCAGCACCCAATAGGGCTTCGGAAAAAGGTTTACCGGCCGCTAGCAATTCTTGTTCTTTATTATGGATATCCATGCCGCAGCGGTACAATGCCGATTCCATGGCATAGATGCGTACGGCTTGCTCGGCAAGTTTATACCGGATAGCACCAAACTTAGAGATAGGCAGCTTAAACTGTACCCGCTCATTGGCATATTTTACCGATAGGTTGGCTACTTTTTTGGCCGCGCCCAAGGTGGCGGCGCCTAATTTAATCCGGCCGAGGTTTAAAATATTAAAAGCAATTAAGTGGCCTTTGCCAATTTCGCCGAGCACATTTTCTTTCGGCACTTTACAGTCGGTAAAAAATACCTGCCGCGTAGACGAGCCTTTAATGCCCATTTTGTGTTCTTCGTTGCCCAAGCTTAAGCCTTCGGTTGCGCGCTCCACAATAAAGCCGGTAAATTTATCGCCGTCTACCTGCGCAAATACAATAAATACATCCGCAAAACCGGCATTGGTGATCCACATTTTCTGTCCATTCAAAATGTAGTTTTCGCCGGCAGCATCCAGCACGGCTTTGGTTTTGGCGGCTAAAGCATCGGAGCCCGAACCCGGTTCGGTTAAGCAGTAGGCGGCAACCCACTCGCCGGACGCCAGTTTGGGCAAATATTTCTGCTTCTGCTCGTCGTTGCCAAAGTACAGGATGGGCAAAATACCAATACCGGTGTGGGCTGCAAAAGCCACCGGAAACGAATGCCCACCGCCTACCGATTCGGTAACCAGCAACGAGGTGTTAAAATCCTTCTCAAAACCACCGTATTCGGCTGGCAACGACACGGCAAATAATCCTAGTTCGCCAGCTTTTTTCATCAAGCCTTCCATTAGGCCTTCTTCGTGGTTGTCCAGCCGGTCTAACAACGGGTTCACTTCGGTTTGAACAAACTGTAAACCCGTTTCGGCCATCATTCGCTGTTCTTCGTCAAATTCTTCGGGGGTAAATATTTCGGCAGCCTCAGTTTCTTTAATGATAAACTCGCCGCCTTTTAAGGTTTTGCTTTGTATGTTCATGGTAATTAGTTTTTTAGTTTGATAAAAGAAGACGGTAGAAGGATAAAGGATTATTACTTTGAAACGATATTCGCTTTAAAGCTGCTAATCATTATTTGCAACAGAACAAGTTTCTCTACCAATGACACAAGTTCCAAGTTTGAAATAACGCCAAAATCCTGGGCTAAAATCTATTGTGTTTCCAGTTCATAAGCGGAACCTAAGGCTATGTTCAGGAAATGAGCTAATTCTTTATTTGAGTCTCTTCCTGCTCCTTCGGCAATATTAGAAGGAATAGAAACTGCCGCTCGCCTAATTTGAGCGGTTAAACCATACTTCTCGTCCTTTGGGGAATTGGCAGAAATGAGATAAACATTTTTAGCGATTTGGATACCTTCCTTCCACACCCGCAATTCTCGGGAATTATGCATAAGAATTATTGATCTTTCCTCCTTTATCCTTCTACCTTTATCCCAACAGCATCTAACGCAACAACTCATATATCCCCGCTACGCCTTGGCCACCGCCAACGCAGGCCGTCACCAGGCCGTACTTTTGGTTACGGCGGCGGAGTTCGTGCCATTGCTGAATGCTGAGTTTGGCGCCCGAGCAACCCAACGGGTGACCGGTAGCAATGGCCCCGCCACTCACGTTTAGTTTTTCTTCTGGAATATCCAGGTGCCGGATTACGGCTAAAGTTTGGGCGGCAAAGGCTTCGTTAATTTCGAATAAATCAATGTCGTTGAGTTTCATGCCGGCTTTTTCGAGGGCTTTGGGTACGGCGGCAATGGGCCCCATGCCCATAATGCGCGGGTCTACCCCACCAGAAGCATAGGTAACGAGGCGGGCAATGGGTTCCAGGTTAAGTTCTTTTACCAGTCGCTCACTCATTACCAACACAAAAGCGGCCCCATCGGAAGTTTGCGAGGCATTACCGGCAGTTACAGTGCCGTTCAGGGCAAAAACCGGTTTGAGTTTGGCTAGTTTATCCAGCGACGTATCGGCCCGTGGGCCTTCATCGGTATCAACGGTGTAGCTGCGGGTTTTCTTTTTGCCGTTGTCGTCTACATAAGTCTCCTCTACCGTTATGGGCACAATCTGTTCTTGAAATAAACCGGCTTCTATGGCTTTAATGGCTTTCTGGTGCGAATTATAGGCAAATTTGTCCTGGTCTTCGCGGGTTACGTTATAGTCTTTGGCTACGGCTTCGGCGGTTAAACCCATGCTCAGGAAATATTCCGGGTGTTTTTGGGCCAGATTAAAATTGGGCACGGTTTTGTACCCCACCGTTGGCACCAGCGACATGGATTCGGTACCGCCGGCAATAATACAATCAGCTTGGCCTGCGGCAATTTTGCTGGTGGCAATGGCAATGGTTTCAATCCCCGACCCACAGTAGCGATTCACGGTCATGCCCGATACACTTACCGGCAACGACAACAAGGCAATCATGCGGCCCATTTGCAGCCCCTGCTCCGCTTCCGGTACGGCATTGCCCACAATTAGATCATCTACCCGTTCGGGGTCTAGTTGGGGTACCGAAGCCAGCAAATACCTGATGACTTCGGCGGCCAAGTCGTCGGGGCGCATAAACCGGAAGCCGCCCCGGTTGGCTTTGGTTACTGCCGACCGGTAGCCGGCTACGATATAAGCATTTTGCATATTTTTAGTTTTTAGATATTTGATATTAGAGGTTCGATTATTCGACTCCTCTCTAAATTTTATGAATACTTTCAATCTCACAAACTATCAGACACTTAATTGCCTTTAGACAGTTTTGCTGGCGATACCAGTCCTTTTCTCATATTATCCTGAAAGAATCTAATCGGCCATCAGATAAGGTTTACTATTAATAATTCTTGTTTCAGATGGCCTATTCTTCACTTCATAGTTCAGGAATAAGAAACCTCCGTCATTCTGAAAGAATCTTCTGATTAAACCCGGGCAGCATCTGCTCTTTGCAAGCATTTTATTACCTGTATTTATTCAAACAAAAATCTGCAGGAACAGCATTTTTGGATTATCTATTTTGATCATTTTTCTTTTCCCTCTCTGTTCATCAGCTTTATCTCATTTTCTCTTTCGATGGCATGGTTGGCATTGGTATGTCTTTCGTAATAAACCAGGTTGTAGCAGTAATATTTCCCAGCAATTGTTTCAGGCTTTCCTTTGTTCTACACGGTATTGCAATATTCTTCTTTCCAAATTATTCGTCATACCCACATAGAAAACTGTTCTCCCTGGATTAGTTGTGATATAAACGAAGTAGTTTTTGTTCCACATCTACTTAGCTTTGGCTATCCAGGCTCATCAGAAGATTCTTTCAGAATGACGGAGAAAAAAGAGAATAGCAATAATCTTTTAAATTCATAATCATTAACTCTCCTTCCTAATTCCTCAACGGTTTACCACCCGTTAAAATGCTTTTAATGCGCTCCAGGGTTTTGCGTTCGCCGGTTAGGGATAAAAACGCTTCCCGCTCCAGATCGAGTAAATATTGTTCCGATACCAAGGCCGGGGCCGATAAATCGCCGCCGCACATGACGTAGGCCAGTTTGTTGGCGATTTTGCGATCGTGCTCGGTAATGTAATGGCCGTCGAACATGGCGTAAACGCCGGTAATAAACATACCCAAAGCGCCGCGCCCCAGTACTTTTATATCTTTGCGTTGAACAGGTTGGGTATAACCTGCCTCGGCTAAGTCCAGGGCGGCTTGCTTGGCTTCGGAAATTAAGCGGTTGTTATTAATGGTAATGGCATCGCCGCGGCGCAGAAACTTATAATCAAACGCTTCGTGCGCCGACGTAGAAACCTTGGCCATGGCAATGGTGGTAAAGGTGTTGCGCAAGCTGTTGTATTCCGGATCACCTTCTTCAAATGCATCGGCGGTGCGTAAAACCATTTCTTTGGTGCCCCCGCCGGCCGGTATTAAACCAACACCAAACTCTACCAGGCCAATGTACGATTCAGCCGCAGCTTGCACTTTATCGGCGTGTAGGCAAAGTTCGCAGCCGCCACCTAAAGTTAAGCCGTGCGGGGCCGCTACTACCGGTATAGAACTGTAGCGCATCCGCATCATGGTGTTCTGAAACTGCCGGATCATGAGGTTTATTTCGTCGTAATCTTGGTCGAGGGCATACAGGTACAGCAAGGCTAAGTTAGCGCCCGCCGAAAAATTAGGGGCATCGTTGCCTACCACCAATCCTCTAAAGTCTTTCTCGGCAATTTCTACCGCTTTATTCAAACCTTGCGCCACTTCGCCGCCCATGGTGTTCATTTTGGTATGAAACTCCAGGTTTAGAATACCATCGCCTATATCGAATAAAGTAGCGCCAGCATTTTTCCAGACTACGTTGCTCTGGCGGTAATTTTCCAGAATAATAAAACTTTCGGTGCCCGGTATGGCCTGGTAAGTTTTAGAGGCGAGGTCGTAGTATCTACGTTGGCCTTTTTCTACTTGGTAAAAAGTATGGTTGCCGTTTTCCAACATTTCGTACACCCAGGCCGCCGGCTTTTGTCCTTCGGCTTCCATGGCCCGAACCGTGTCGGCTACACCCAGAGTATCCCATAATTCAAATGGCCCCATATCCCATCCAAAGCCGGCGCGTAGGGCATCATCTATGCGGTAGAGTTCGTCGGATATTTCTGGAATGCGGTTAGAAACGTACCGGAATAACCCGTGCGAAGTAGCCCGGAAAAATTCGCCGGCTTTATCGGTGGTTTGGTAAAATGCCTGCAAGCGGGGCTTTAAACTTTCGATAGGCTTTAATTGCTCCAGGCTGGCAAACCTTACTTTCTGCTTGGGTTCGTACGCTAAGGTTTGCAGATTCAGGGTTAATATTTCGGTTTCGCCGCGGGCATTTTTGGTTTTCTTGTAAAAACCGCCTTGTGTTTTATCGCCCAACATTTTTTTATCGAGCATCTGCTGCACGTAAGGCGGCAGTTGGAACAATTCGCGGGCTTCGTCGTTAGTGCCGGTTTGGTACAAGCCTTGCGCTACTTTGGCGAGAGTATCCAATCCCACTACGTCCAGGGTGCGGAAAGTAGCTGATTTAGGCCGGCCTATCACCGGACCAGTAATACGGTCTACTTCGTCGATGGTGAGATCCAGGCGCTGCATCTGGTTAAAAGCATCCATAATGCCAAATATGCCCACGCGATTAGCAATAAAGGCCGGCGTGTCTTTGGCTAATACCGTGGTTTTGCCCAAGTATAAATCGCCGTAATGCAACAAAAATTTAATTACTTCGGCATCGGTATCGGTCGTTGGAATAATTTCTAGTAACTTCAGGTAACGGGGCGGGTTAAAAAAGTGCGTACCGCAAAAGTGTTTCCGGAAATCGTCGGAGCGACCGGCCGCCATCAAATGAATCGGAATTCCCGAAGTATTAGATGTAATTAAAGTACCGGGCTTGCGGAACTGTTCTACCTGCTCGAACAAAGACTGCTTTATTTTCAGATTCTCCACCACTACTTCAATAACCCAGTCGCAGGTAGCAATGTCTTTTAAATTATCGGTAAAGTTCCCGGTGGTAATAAAGCTACTGGCCGTTTTTTTGTAAAGCGGCGACGGATTAGCACCAACGGCGGTTTGCAACGAACTGTTTACAATCCGGTTTTTTACCGCCGGGTGGTCGAGGGTTAAACCTCGTTCCGCTTCTTCAGCGGCTAACTCTCTTGGCACCATATCCAGTAGCAAAACCGGCAATCCAATATTGGCAAAATGACAGGCAATCCGGGAACCCATAATCCCCGAACCCAATACAGCCACTTTTTTAATAATTCTTTTCATATTTTTATTTAGGCATAAGTATCAAGATATTTTTCTCAACTTTCCTTAACTTGCTAGTTGTTTAGGTTAATGACCTTTTGTAAAGCCGATCATTAGAAAATATTCTTGTTATCTATCATTTTATTAATCTGACCAATAACTTTAAAAAAAGTAGCCAGCTCTTTTTCCGGTATTTTTTCCCGTACTTTCTGATTAAAATGCCGCACGGTTTGCCGCGATATTTCTCTTTTCTCCAAGCCATTTTCGGTCAGGAAAATGCGCACCGAGCGTTTATCTTTTAAATCACCTTGTTTGTAAATAAGGCCTTTTTCTTCCAGGCTCTTTAGCAAACGGGTAAGGCTGCGGGCTTCCAGGCCCAGGAGCGGCGCAATTTTAGTCGCCGGCGAGCCTTCCTGGGGGTCAATATTCAGCAATACAAACCCAATTGAAGTAGTAATATCGTGTTGGGCCGCCTCTGTATTATACATCCGGGAAATAGCATGCCAACAAACCTTTACATTGTAATCTACTGTTTCTTCTGGTTTCATGCCGCCACTGTTTCTTATATCTGGTTATACCAAATATATAAAAAATTGTTATGCTTGCATACTACTTTTAGATTTTTTTTATCTCTTGTACAAGGTTGAGGTGCATTATTAGAGATAAATATTCGTCTGGGTTGCGCCCGCAAATAGTTTTTACCAGGCCATTCTACAGCCCAGAAAGGACGAAAATCTTTTAAGTTATCTAATCAACTCATGGATTAAGCCCATATGCGGCTTTAACATGCGAATGCGAAGGAAATATTGGTTTGATTGCTACACGTGGATTCCCGGAGCAATAAATCTTACTAAAGTTAGCCCCAGGCACAGATTTTAATTATGGGTGCCGGATGCCAGCTTTAACAAAACAGGTAAAAGCCGACTACAATAAACAGAAGTGCGGTAACGCCTTGCAACAACGTAACAACAGTAAAACCTTTGTACGCTTCTTTTACTGAAAGGCCACTAAACTGATTAATTACCCAGAAATAAGAATCGTTGGAGTGCGAAACCACCATGGCACCGGCGCCAATAGCCATTACCAATAAACTAAGTTCTAAGGCTGAGGCGAAACCGGCGGATACCAAAAGCGGTGCCAGCATAGACGACGTAATAACCAGGGCCGAGGTAGTAGACCCCTGGGCTGTTTTAAGTAAAGCGGCTACCAAGAAGCCACCTATTAATAAATAGCTTCCCGAAGAGGCATCGGTAGTTAACCAGGCACTAACCAGATCAGCGACCGGCGTGGCTTTTAAAACAGCCCCAAAAGCACCGCCGGCACCGGTTAATATTAAAATGGGTCCGGCTTGTTTTAAGCCTTCGCTTACCCAATTGGTAAAACCTGCGCCGCTCCGGTTAGGTACCAGAAAAAAGCATAAACCTACGCCCAGTAACAACGCTACCAAAGGTGTACCAACAAACGCAATACTTGCCGCCACTGCTGGCGGCAGGGGCACCACCGCTTGCACCGAAGCCAACGCAATTAATAAAATAGGTAATAAAATAGGCGCTACCGACCAGCCCAGTCCTGGTAAAATAACGGTATTTTTTCGGACGTAGCAGGTATATTTTCGGCGGGAACCGGCCCCAGGTGCCGGCCTGCAAATAAGGCATAAAAATAAGCTACTGCCATTACGGGTATCGAGAGAAGTAAACCCACCACGATAATGGTACCCAAATATTCTGATGCGCCCAGATTACCCGCCGCCGCAATGGGGCCAGGCGTAGGCGGAATTAAAGTATGTGACGTATATAATCCCGAAGCCAGGCCAATGCTTAACGAACCGGTTGCTACCTTGCTGCGTTGCGCCAAGGCCCGGTTAATACCCGACAACAGAATAAAACCCGAATCGCAAAAGACCGGAATACCCACCACCAAACCAATTACCGACATCGCTAAAGTAGGCTTGGTGGGCCCCACCGCTTTTAAAACAGCATCGGCCAGGCGCAAAGCGGCGCCCGATTGTTCCAGGGCTACCCCAATAATACTGCCCAACACCACCACCAATCCAATAGATCCCAGTAAACTGCCAAAACCGCTAGTAATAGTGGTACCAATAGTGGGCAACGGCATCCCAACCAATACTCCTACCCCAAAACAGGCCAGCAACAAGGCCAGGAAAGGGTGCATTTTTAAAACCGCTGTACTAAAAACAATAAATGCAATGCTTAGCCCAATAATAAGCAACAGCAAAGGGCCTTCTACCATAAATCCGAATAATTACTTATAAAGCCCCTCAATAATGTGGCGGTAATTATTGTAAATAACTTTACGTTTAACACTTAGCTTAGCCGTTAATTCACCGCTTTCTATGCTCCATAGTTGCGGCAACAATTCAAACTTTTTCACCTGCTCCCACTGGGCAAAGCTCTCGTTAAACTTATTTATTTCCTTTTTGAATTTGGCCCTTACTTCCGGATGCTGAATCATTTCGGCATCGGAGGTATAAGGAATATTATGTAGTTTGCACCAATCCTGCAGGTTGGGGAAAGAAGGTACAATCAGCACCGACGGAAATTTTTGTCCTTCGCCCACTACCATTGCCTGCTCTATTACCAGCGACTCTTTCAATTTGTTTTCAATGGCCTGCGGCGCAATATATTTACCACCCGAGGTCTTAAACATTTCTTTTTTGCGATCGGTAATTTTCAGGTACTTGCCCTGTATAAACTCGCCAATGTCGCCGGTATGGAACCAGCCATCTTTGTCAATCACTTCGGCGGTCAGGTCGGGGCGTTTGTAATATCCTTTCATTACACAAGGTCCGCGGGTTATTATTTCGCCATCGGCGGCAATTTTTACTTCTACATCATCAACCAGCGGCCCTACGGTGCCAATTACGTTTTCGTCGGGGTTGTGCCGGTTTACCGCCATTACCGGCGAGGTTTCGGTAAGCCCGTAGCCTTCCATTACCCGTATTTGGGCGGCCCAGAAAACCCGCGCCAGCCGCGGCTGTAACGCTGCCCCTCCCGATACAATGGCAATCACATTCCCGCCCAGGGCCTCACGCCATTTATTAAAAATCAACTTATTTGCCAAGGCCAACTGGGCATTGTACCAGGCCGTGCGGTTCTGATTATCGTATTTTAAACCTAGCTCCAGTGCCCAGAAAAAAAGCTTCCGTTTTACACCCGTCAGGTCCATGCCTTTACCTACAATTTTTTCGTAAACTTTTTCTAGCAGCCGCGGCACCGTAGAAAACACGTGCGGTTTTACTTCTTTTAAATTATCCGCAATCACCTCCATGCTTTCGGCAAAATAAATAGATACGCCTACCGTAAAATACAAGCCTGTAAGCATGCGCTCGTAAATATGGCAAAGCGGCAAAAAGCTTAAGGCCCGGTGCCGGTGATCGACGGGCACATAAGCCATGGTAGCTTTAATATTGCTGATTAAGTTATTATGGGTAAGCATTACCCCTTTGGGGTTGCCGGTAGTGCCAGAGGTATAAATAATGGTTAATAAATCCTCGGGGGTTACGGCGGCTTTGTAAGGTTCTAAATTGGCTATATCGGCGGGGTTTGCCAAGCCCAGCAGTTCACGCCAATGTTTGGCACCGGGTACCTGATCGAACGTATAAATTTCCTGAATGCCTTCTA